>CAIJKT010000991.1 GCA_903821255.1 uncultured Lentisphaeria bacterium
AATCAGCGCCGGCACGGAGCTGGCTAATCTGATCAAGTTACCCAATACAGTTACCGATGAAAGCGGTTTTCCGTTTCTTCCCGGTTATTGCGGAGCCGGGCGGGTAATCGCGACGGGAAAAAATGTTGCGAATCTGAAAAACGGTGACCGGGTAATCATCTCCTGGGGAGGGCATCGTTCTCACACGATTAAAAAGGCGCAAACCGTTCTGAAAATCGAAGATGATTCCATCGACCTGCTTGATGCGGCCTTTGCCCATATCGCATCATTCTCATTCCTTGGCGTACGCAAGTTGAAAATCGAACTGGGCGAATCGGCGATGATCGCCGGAATGGGGATTCTCGGGGCCTTTGCGGTACAGATTGCCAGCCTTTCCGGCGCGATTCCCGTGGTCGTGTCCGATTTCGATCCAGTGAGGCGTGATCTGGCGCTAAAACTTGGCGCCGCCGCCGCATTTTCGCCCGATGATGAAAATTTTGTGGAAAAAGTCAAAGCCGCGACCGGCGGCAACGGCCCCAATGCGGTCGTTGAAGTGACAGGATCGGCAAAGGCCATGCAGCAGGCATTGGAGTATATCGCACTGGAAGGACGCATCTCATTGCTGGGGTGTACCCGCGTCTCCGATGTGCCGGTCGATTTTTACAAATACGTACACCGCCGGGGAATATCATTGATCGGGGCTCATACATTCACCCGCGCAAAACAGGAATCAGCGCCCGGTCGCTGGACCGAACATGACGACTACCGGACCTTCCTGAAGCTGGTCGCCGCCGGAAAACTCCAGACCAGACCGCTGATTTCGGAAATAGTCTCGCCGGAAGCGGCGCACGCGGTCTACGCCCGTCTCGCCGAAACCAAAAATCCGCCGCCGGGAATCGTTTTTGACTGGAATAAAATCAGATAATTTCTGTGAAAGGATAAAATATTATGAAAGCTATTAGATTTGGAGTTTGCGGCGTCGGCCGGATCGGTGCCCAGCATTGCCGGTTCTTTTCGCAGAACCGGGAGAGTTATAAACTGGTTGCGCTTTGTGACCTTGATCAGGAGCGGGTCAGCGCCATGACGGCGGAATTCGGCGGAAAAGGCTATTCCGAGTTCACTGAATTTCTGGCCGACCCGGAAATGGAACTGGCGATTATCGCAACCCGTTCGCTGGATCACGCCCGGAACGCCGCGCAGGCGCTCGCCGCCGGAAAAATCGTCCTGCTGGAAAAACCGGTCGGAGTGACGGATGAGGATTACCGGCTTCTTCAGCAACTCTCCAGGGAGTACCCGGGCAAGCTCTACTTTGTCCACAACCACCGTTTCGAACCAGCCTTTATGAATACGTGCGCGATCATCGCTGAAGGATTACTGGGGAAGATTCAGGTGGTGAAACTCTGCAAACACCATGCATTCATGCGCCGGAACGATTGGCAGATGCGGCTGGACTGCGGTGGCGGCCAGCTCAGTGTCTGGGGGCCTCATCTCCTCGATCAGGGTTTACAGCTCCTCGGCGCCCCGGTGCGGGAGGTGTGGAGTTATCTCCGCCGCATTCTTACGCCGGGCGATGCCGACGATCACGTTAAAATCATGCTTACTGGCGAAAACGATGTGGCAGTCGAACTGGAGATCAGCAATTCGGTGGCGCTGGCGGGACCTTATTGCACGATTTATGGTGACCGCGGTACGCTGATTTACGAGCAGGATCAGAGAAATATCCGTCTCAAATACCTCGATCCGCAATTCCGCTGGCCGGAAGCCGCCGCTGACGCGGAAACTCCGGTGTTTGGAAAAGCCATGTGCGCCGAGCAGGAACTACCGTGGATTGAAGAGACCCGCAAAGTCGAACCGGATACCAGCATGTGGGATCAAGTTGAAATAGACATCGCCCGCCATTTATACCGTGCCATCCGCGAAAATATCCCGTTCCCGATAAAAAATTCCGAAGCTCTGGAAGTCGTCAGGATTACCGGAATAGTGAAAAAGCAAAACCCGCAGTTCAACTGGCTGAAATAAAAGTACAGGCGAAAATACTATGAAAAAGATTAAAATCGGTCAGATCGGTGTTTGCCATGAACATGCGTCAGGCAAGATCAATACCCTGCGGAAAATGCCGGATATATTTGAGATCGTCGGCGTGGTTGACGAACGGGCGACCGCCGCGGCAAAATTCGCCGGTGATGACTTGAAACCCTATGAAGGTTTGAAATGGATGACTGAAGAAGAGTTGTTCAATACTCCCGGACTTCAGGCGGTGACGGTCGAAACGCCGAATACCGATCTGGTCCCGGCCGCGATCCGCTGTATGGAGCATAATCTGGCGGTGCACATGGACAAACCCGGCGGGGAAGAGCTAAAATTGTTCGGACAACTGCTTGATGGTTGCAAAAAGAGAAGTCTGCCCTTCCAGATGGGATATATGTTCCGTAACAATCCAGCCATGCAATTATGCCGGAAGGCCGTGCATCAGGGCTGGCTGGGCGATATTTTCGAAGTTCAGGCCGGTATGAGCCACAATTACGGAGGGGACGCTTATCAGCATTATCTGGGCAATTTCCGGGGCGGCATAATGTTCAATCTTGGCTGTCATCTGATTGACCTGATAATCTCCATGCTGGGCAGACCGGCCCGGATCACGCCATTCCTGAAATCCACTCCCGGACTGCCCGATGCCATCAAAAACAACTGCCTGACGATCATGGAGTATCCTCATGCGACCGTAACTTTACGCGCGTGCAGTCTCGAAGCTGACGGTCTGAACCGCCGGCGCTTTAAAGTCTGCGGCACCAAAGGATCTGTCGAGTTATGTCCGCTGGAGCGCTTCGACGGACAGGCATTGCAGATGCGTTTGACGCTGCTCGGCGGCAATGAGGAATATGCCGCCGGGACCCATATCGTTGATTTCGGCATCAAACTTGATCGTTACGAGGACCAGTTACTGGAGCTGGCGAAGATTATCAACGGCGCAATGGTTAATCCATACACATATGAACACGATTATCTGGTACAGAAGGTGGTTTTAGCCGCCGCCGGATACACCAGATGGAAGGAATAAGATGCACGCGATACTGATAAAAGAAAACAAGTCACTGGTCTGGGGCGTAGTTCCCGATCCCGTTCCCAAAGCCAATGAGATTCTGGTTGAAGTTCATGCCGCGGCGTTGAACCGCGCGGACCTGATGCAGCGAGCAGGAGACTATCCTCCGCCGCCCGGCTGGCCGGAGTGGATGGGGCTTGAAGTCGCCGGAGTGGTGATCGAAGCTACTGTCAACTGCCGCTGGAAGACCGGTGACAAGGTTTGCGCACTCCTCGGCGGCGGCGGATATGCGGAAAAAGTCGCAGTCCCGGCGAATATGGCGTTGCCGGTTCCGGAAGGTTTGTCCATGGTTGAAGCCGCGGCCATTCCGGAAGCATTTGCCACTTCCTATCTGAACCTTTGCATCGAGGGCGGAATGAAGGCCGGAGATACCGTTTTCATTCAGGCCGGAGCGAGCGGGCTGGGCATGGCGGCAATCCAGCTGGCCAAAGCGCTGGGCGCTAAAGTCGTTACCACGGTCGGGTCTGAAGATAAGGCGGAATTTGTCCGGAAGCTGGGCGCTGATGTCATTATCAATCGCAGGCAGGAAAACATCGCGGCGGTGATGGCGAAACATCCGGCGGATATAGCCATGGACTGTGTTGCCGGGGCCGACCTCGGACCGTGTCTGGAGACGATGGCGCGGGGTGGACGCTGGATCGTGATCGCCACTCTCGGCGGTTCAAAAAGTGAACTCAACATGACCGATTTCTTCAAGCGCGGCGTCAAACTAATCGGCAGCACATTGCGGAGCAGAACTTCGGAAATGAAAGCGGAGATCTTAGCCGGACTCGAAAAACAATTATGGCCGTCATTTTCCTCCGGCAGGATTAAAGTTCTGATTCATAAAACATTACCGGTCGCCAGAGCGGAAGAAGCCCATGCTATTCTGCAAGGGCAGGAAAACCTGGGCAAAGTGGTATTGACGATTAATAACTGATAAGGCGGTTATCATGATGTTCAAAGATAAAGTGGCAATAATCACCGGAGCCGCATCAGGCATGGGCTTATTGACAGCGCAGAATTTAGTTAAAGAGGGAGCAAAAGTCGTCCTGACTGACATCAACCTGGACGCCGTCGAAGCGGCGGCATCAGAACTGCGGAAAAACGGCTTTGAGGCAACCGGGATACAGGTGGATGTCCGCAACTATGAACAGGTGAATAATGCTGCCGATATAGCATTGCAGACTTATGGCAGCATTGATATAATGATGAATTTTGCCGGCGGAGCCGAGTGCCGTGTACAGAACTGTCCAAAACCTTTCCATGAACTGCCTATTGAAGTCATAGACTGGGGACTGGATGTTAATCTCAAAGGCGCGGTTTACTTCTGCCGTGCGGTGCTTGGTACGATGATCAAACAAAAGAGCGGCGTAATCATCAACCTCGGTTCGGTGACCGGGGTGGAAGGCTCTGCCGGGGCTGTCAATTACAGCGCCGCCAAGAGCGGAATCATCGGCCTGACCAGGGCGCTGGCACTCTGCGGCGCACCGCACAACGTCCGCGTCTGCTGCGTCTCGCCCGGACCGGTGCTGACGCGTCCGGGCATGGCGAACATGCGGACCCGGCTGGGACGGGCTGCGGAACCGCAGGAAATCGTTGATTTAATCCTTTATCTCTGCTCTGATAAAGCGGCATTTATCACTGGTTCAAATTATCTGATTGACGGAGGCCGTACCTGCGGCGGTATGGATTAACATTAATAATTAAGAGGATACAGTAATGAATTTTCAAGGAAAGACGGCAATTGTGACCGGAGCTGGTCAGCGCCATGACGATAATACAAAATTGCGCCAACGCCTAAAAGACGGGAAGAATATGAAACTCAAGAAATGGTTGACATTGTTTTTTGCAGCAGTAACGATTGTGGCTGGCTCGGCGGCAACCGCCGGGCGGCCCTTTAAGGTCGATTTCAACGATCCGACCGTAAAAGCGGCAGTCGCCAAATGTCCATATGCGCGAATTGAAAAAGATTTCGAACAAACCGACATTCTGACGATCGAGGTGCCGAAAGGCGCGGCGAATTTGAAGGAACAGAATTTTGTCCGGTTACCAATCGATTTTGAGAAAATGGGAGTTAGCGGTTATACGCTTTTCGGGGAAGCTGATATTTGTTATAGTAATGTTTCCGAGCCGCCATACATTTGGCTGGGCGTTAAATTCATGCTGCCGTTAGCTTCCAAGCAGCAGGGAGACAGTTACCCGGAGTTCTTCAACCCGCCCCGAAAATGGGGAACGGCGGATTGGTTAAAAACCTCCGCCTCTATCCAGATTCCGCCCGATGTGAAACAGGCAGCACTCAATCTCGGACTGCAGGGTTCGACGGGCAAGGTTTCCTATCGCAATATCAATTTGTATCGCGGCGACAAAGCTCCTGTTTCCACACTCATGCTGCCAGTCATTCCACAGGCGAAATACACCGTCAATCCGCCCCGTCAGCGTGGTGTCATGTCGCCGAACACCACTAATGGACCGGTGGAGAAGGATTTCGCCGACCTGGCCGCCTGGGGTGCCAATTCCATGCGGTGGCAGTTGCGTGTTCCGACAGTTAAGGGACAGACCCTGACCATGAC
>CAIJKT010000992.1 GCA_903821255.1 uncultured Lentisphaeria bacterium
GACAGCCTGGATTTGTCGGGTCCCATTTATATAATTACCTGGGACTGCAAAAGAATATCGAACGGATACCGTGCGATGACGCATTCTTTCAGGATGAAACCGCATTACGGCATTTTGTCAGGCAATGCGATGTTATTGTCCATCTGGCTGCGATGAACCGCCATCCGGACCAGCAGGTTATCTATGATACCAACGTCCTGCTTGTGCGCCAGCTTATCACCGCGATGGAGGCGGAAAGTGTCACTCCGCACGTACTGTTTTCATCATCAACCCAGGAAGACAAGGATAATCTTTACGGAGCATCAAAGCGGGAGGGGCGGCGTCTGCTGGATGAATGGGCCGCCCGCTCCGGCGGAAAATTCACCGGACTGGTACTTCCTAACGTCTTCGGGCCGTTCGGGCGGCCTAATTATAATTCCATGGTGGCGACGTTCTGCCACAAGCTCACTCATGAAGAAACTCCGGAAGTAATTGTTGATTCTACAGTAAAATTAATCTATATCGGAGACTTATGCCGCGAAATTTTAACGGTAATCACTGGAGAAATCAAGCATAACCCGTATTATGTACCGCATAATGCGGAAAAGAAGGTGACAGAAATCCTGGCACTTCTGATAAATTATAAAAAGCAATATTATGACACAGGAATTGTTCCGCATCTCACGGATCGTTTTGAACAAAACTTATTTAATACTTTCGTATGCTATATTGACCACCGGAAATATTATCCGCGTCAGTTAAAACTCAATACCGATGAGCGCGGTTCGTTTGTCGAAACTATTAAACTTGACCATGCCGGCGGTCAGGTTTCATTCTCCACAACACGTCCTGGAATCACCCGAGGCAACCATTATCATACCCGCAAATTTGAACGGTTTGCGGTAATTAAGGGAAATGCCAGATTGCAGCTCAGACGGATTGGCAGCACCGAGGTGCTAAATTTTGACATTGATGCTGATGCCTGCCCGGCATATGTGGACATGCCGATATGGTACACTCACAATATCACCAATACGGGCAACGACACGGTCTATACTATTTTTTGGATCAATGAGTTTTTTGATCCGGCGGACAGCGACACTTTTCTGGAGAAGGTGTGAATGGTGACTGGTGAAAAAAATTATGATTTGTATGCATCGAATTTTAGATGTTTGGAAAAAAACTATTGACTTTGTTACTAGTATTTACAAAACAACAGAGTCATTTCCCAAATCGTAAATATATGGATTAACATCTCAAATTCGCAGGTCTGCTGTATTAATCCCTTATAATGTAGCAGAAGGAGCTACCAGAAAAAGCAAAATTGAATTTAAACAGTTCCTGCATATCGCATTATCAAGCTCTGCTGAACTTGAAGCCTAACTAATAATTGAAATAATCTGAATTATATAAATGAACACGAATTTGAATCGTTGCTTGAAAAATTATATGCTATTTCAAGAATGACTCAAGGGATTATTAAAACAATCTTATTAAGAAAGAGATAATAAAATGAACAATCTACCAGTCACCAGTCACCAGTCACCAGTCACTAAATTAAAAGTTATGACAGTCCTGGGAAC
>CAIJKT010000993.1 GCA_903821255.1 uncultured Lentisphaeria bacterium
GCTCTTACCCTGGCGGCGGCATTTTTCCCGAATACTCAGGAGCTTTATTTGTTGGCATGTACATTTTTTGTTTTTACCTTAATTCCGGTATTCGGTCTATGGGGAATTCAAAATTCCATCTGTACGCAGGAGTATCTTGACTTGTATTGTAACCGGGAAGTCAGTAATATGGGGTTTGGTATCGGCTGTTATTCGCGCTCTTTTTATTCGCTCTGGATTGTCGGCTGTGGGCTTTACATCGGGCCGATTATTGTAACATATCTGATTGTTGCTGCTGTCGTAATTTCGATGTTTCTGCCGGTGACCAGAATTTTTAATTGCTTGTGCGGAGAACCTTCATATTACTGGCCAAGTTATTCCCGCGATGTCTCCAGCAGTGCGAAGAACGAAGAGTTCTTTAAACCGGTTCCAGCCGGGCAGTATTTTGCTTTACACGGAACGCTGCCGTGCAAGGAAGAGCCGGTTGCAGTCAGCCCGTATTTTACGGAGACGTTGTACTGGCAGCCGGAATTGATTACCGATGAGCATGGTCTGGCTGCCGCTTCGTTCAAATTTACCGGCCAACCCGTACAGTTCCGCGTTATCGCCATCGCCCGTGACGGCGCGATGGGCGCATCCACTCAGGAATTACCCAGCTTAACCCAGGGAGTTAAATAAAGTGAACATCAACAGTTACGAGATTGCTGACTTTTTCAAGCAGTTGGCGCTGCTGACCAAATCGGAACTGCCGCTGCCGAATACGTTATCCCAGATGGCGCGGGATTTCCGGAGCGGGGCGCTCCGGCAGGTCATCGCTGACCTGGGTGACGCCACCGGCAAAGGCAAAACATTGTCTGAAGCGATGCGGGACTATCCGGAATCTTTCAAGCCGTTTTATATCCGGATGATCGCGCTGGGCGAACGCGAAGGCACGCTGCCGGACGTGTTATCTGAGCTGTCCAGGATTTCCCGCCTCCATTATATGCTGGCGACCATGATCAAGGATATCATGCTGTACCCGGTTATTACCATCAGCATCGCGCTGCTGATTTTAATGTTCCTCTGCTATGTCATCATTCCCGAATTCGGCAAAATTTTTAATGAATTATTGTGTGGTGAACCGCTGCCGGCGCTGACCACTTTTGTTTTCTGGGTTGCCGGAATCGTCAAGAATAACATCATCGTATTCATTGTGCTTTATATTGCCTATATTGTCACAGTCTGCTGGATGTTCATGAATAAAAATGCCGCCAACAAAGTATTGCTGTCGCTGGTTCGTAAATTTCCGTTCTCCGAGATTGTTTTCTATAATTTTGCCATGGCCCGGTTGTGCACGGTATGGGCGGTCATGGCGCGGCGGCAAGTTCCGGTGGAAGAGGCGTTCCCGGTCATTGCCGGAGTCATGGATTTCCCGGAAGTGTCGAATGCCTTGATCCGCGTGGCGGGAAAATGCGGCAGCGGCGAAAGTCCGCTGCAATGCCTGAAAGCCGAAAACAACATTTCCCGGCTGCTGATCATGACCCTTGAGAACTGCCCGGAAAACAAACTGCCGGATGAACTGGATAAACTGGCGGATCTGTTCCGGGAGCGCGGCTATTACGGTTACCGCCGCATCGGCATGGCCTGGGAGGTAATGTCCATCGCATCAATGGTGATGGTGACCGGAGCCGTCATCGTGTTCATCTTCCTGCCGTTCCTGGCCAGAATTGTCCGAGGCTGGTAATTTACATTATGAGGAAGGGATTTTAAATCATGTATGTTATCAATCAGCAATACACCATCGGCCGGTATAACGAGTCGCCGGAAGGTTCGCTGTCCACCACCGGTGCGTCGCTGCTGGCCAGTACTCTGGCGTGGGCGGCGAGCAATAAAATACCGTTTCACCAGGCCATTTTATCGCTGACCGACACCGGCTGTCCGCGCCATGGTTTAATCCTTTTCCTGATGCCGAATTCCCGCAACTGGAACATGTGCCTGCAAGCCGCTTACGGCGATCTGATCAATGGTCTTCCGCTCCACCGGGCGTTGCGCAAACGTCTGGGATATTTCCTGCCGGAGTATTATTTGCAGGCGGTGGAAAAGGCGGAAAAAGAAGGGCATCTGCCGGAGGTGCTGCCGCATTTCGCCAAACGCATGAATCTGGCGTCGGAAATCCGGTATTCCTACCGGACCACCCTGACTCTTCCATTCCTGGAGTTCATACTCATTCTTTGCGTCCTCACGGGGCTGGCAGTATTCATCCTGCCTAATTTTCAAAAAATATTTAATGAACTGCTTGGCGGAATGAAGGTTCCGTTCAACAGCGGCTTCACCGGGGCGGCTTTACAGATATATTTACTGTTCGGGCGGAATCTGTTTTGTATCCTCTTTTCAGGCTGGCTGTTTCTGATCCTGTTCCGGAATTTCCGGAATTTCATCACGATGCTCATGGAGGAAGTCATGGTTCATCTGCCGTATTTCAAGAAGCAGATAAAGAATATGGCGATGCTGGAACTGTCGGCTTCGGTTTCATCGTATCTGGCCGCCGGTGAAGATATCCTTAACGCCTTGAAGTTCAGCCGCAAGGCCTGCAATCACCTGTGGCTGCGCCGCAAGCTGGGCCGCTGCATCCGGCAGATGGAAAACGGCACGGACTGGCTCGACGCCTGGCGGCGGATGAAGCTGAATCAGCCGCTGAACGAATGGATCATCTGCAATGCCGCCGCCCGGCAGAACATCGCCGCCGGGTTCGACACGATGACCGACTGGCTGTATCATAGCGCGATCCGGCATGTGCGGAAAAATACTTTCTGGCTGTCGCTGCTGTGCGTGTTCGTCAATGCGACAATCGTTTTCACCATCGCCTACGCGGTTTTCGCGTCGCTGGTCATGATTATCCAAAAACTGTAATAAATGGGAATACCCGATTATGGATATCAACAACTTGGAACCGCATAAAATTGTAGACCGGATACTGAATGAAGCCGTCGCGCTCCATGCCAGCGATATTTACTGGCTGCCGGAGGGCGACAGCTACAGCGTCCGCTGCAAAATCAACAGGGAGCAGAAAATATTGTACCGCATTGACTCCGAAGCCGGGGCGCAATGCACTTCGCGGATCAAGGTCATGGCGCAACTGCTGACCTACCGCAATCAAATCTCCCAGGACGGCGTGATCAGGGACGATGCCGGATTCGGCAATGTTGAATTCCGGGTCGCGGTCATGCCCACGGTTAACGGCGAACGGATTACGGTCCGGATTCTGGATAAAGCCATGACGCCGCAGCACCTTGACGAACTGCATTTCGCGCCGGAATCGGTCAGCCGGTTGCAGACGATGCTCAGTAAAAACAGCGGGATGATCGTGCTTACCGGCCCCACCGGCTGCGGCAAAACCACCACCATTTACGCGCTGGTGCGGGAACTGCTGAAAAATAATCAGGACCCGGCCTCGATCATTTCCATCGAAGACCCGGTGGAATGCCGCATTCCCGGCATTTCCCAGGTGTCGCTGTCCAAAGCAGGGGAGGAATGGAACTATCCGCTGGCGTTGCGCGCCGCTCTGCGTCAGGACGTCAAGACGCTGGTGATCGGCGAAATGCGCGACCGTGAAGTGGTCAAGGTCGCCCTTGACGCCGCGCTGACCGGTCACCGGGTAATCACCACTTTCCACGCCGGCGATATTCCGTCGGTATATGCCAGGATCCTGCATCAGGGATTTGAGCCGTTCCTGGTGGCGTCCGCCATTACCGGGATTGTCAGCCAGCGGCTGCTGAAATCGAAACTCGGCGAAACCAGGATACCGCTGGCGGCGCTGCTGGTTCCGGATGACGCCTGGAAAGATTTTATCATTGCCAATCCGGCATTGAGCGAACTCCGGAAGAAGATTAAAGAATATCCCATGGCCCA
>CAIJKT010000994.1 GCA_903821255.1 uncultured Lentisphaeria bacterium
ACACGGATGTATGACACCGGGTCTACAAACGAGCCGAGAGACTCACGCGGGAAACTGCATACTTCGGCGGACTCGCCCCAGTGCATAAAACAGGTCAGGATTAACAGGAATCCGACGGCATACAGGATAAACATAATCATCGGGTACGGTCCCGGAAAAATAATCAGCCGGGTTGCAAGGATCAAGTTGCCGAACAGCACGAAAATCCAGCCCAGATGGCCGATCGCCTTCCTGGATTTCAAGTCTTTCATGGCTTTCAGGATATGGCCGGTTGAAAGATGAAGAGCGGCCAGAATGAAGCAAATCAGTTCCATCCGGGAGTTTTTCAATTGCGGGTTATGGTGCGGATTCAGCCACTCCAGTCCGCCTTTTTCCATGCCGAACCAGGAACCGCACAATGCTCCCCACACGACAGTGACGACGCTCAGCAGAATAAACAGATTTATCGGCAGCCGCAGTTTTTCGCTTTTGACGGTAAACTTGGCGATCAGCGCGGCAATCAGGAAAATTACGCCATAACCGGCATCGGTAAAGATGACTCCGAAGAAGATCGAAAAGAAAACCAGAAAACAGATGCTGATATCCGGTTCCTTATATCCGGTTGACAGTCCCAGAAAGTCAAAAACCGGCTGGACCATGCGGAAAAATTTTGGCAGTTCAACCAGGGTAGGAACATTATCATTGGAATCCGGGTCGCGCAAGCCTAAGGCCCAGCCGTGGCTGATCGCTGCCTGCTTGAGCTTTTCTTCATCCCTGACCGGGACATATCCGGTGAGATAAGCGAGTTCTCCCTGCAGCGACATGCTGTCGCGGTTGCTCAGAAATTCTACCGTTTCGGAAGTCATGAATTTATATTGTTCCAGGATCTCAAGCCCCTGGGCCAGCGAATGCAGGCGCTCATCAATTTCTTTAAGCCTGATTTCCCATTTAAGAATTTCTTCTTTGAGCGGCTTAATACCGGCAATTTTCGGCAGCGTTTCCAGCGGAATGCTTGCCGGGTCCAGCGGAGTCGTGGATATTACCGCGAAAAGACAGAATTTTTTGTCCTGATGAATTACTTCGCAGACAAAATCGTTATTCTCTTTCAGCTTAAGGAACTGACTTGGAGTCGCACCGCAGGGATATACATAAATTCCCTTGTCCTCGAGCTGTTTTATGGAGTCTTCAGAAAAATCGCCCCACGGTTCAATGATTTCCAATTGATGTTTCAGTTCGCCCAGAGCTCTGGCAACGGCCTGTCTCTCGTCTATGAGTATGAGCGTCTCCTGAACTATCGGATGCCCTTCCGTCAGCTCAAGCGGCTTTGCGCTGTGTTTATGCTTTATTTCGCCTAAAACCGCGGAAGCTTTATCAATATCCGTCATTATATGCCTGGCATCGCCTTGTTCCAGGGTATCTCCCCGCTGCTCGAACTGAAGATGCATAATACCCATGTCGCGCAGTTTGTTCAGCGCGGCTTCGCGGTCGGAGACCAGGCAGACTAAAGTAGCTTTTTTCATTGGGACGATCATGCTGCCGCCTCCTGAGATTTGCGTTTGGCAATCTTGGAGCGGGCGACGCCGGCAGTGTCATTATTGCCGAGCGCGATCCGGATGACCCGGATATTTTCCCGGCACTCAGGTATTTTAACTTTTTCGAAGAGATTAACGCGCTGTGAAGTGGTTTTCAATTCCCGCGAAAGCAACCGGAATTGCTCTTCTATTACCTTATGTGCTTCATCCAGTTCAATGATCTTCTTGACTGCTTCCACGCCATCATCAATCCATGAATCTTCCATAAACAAGTTATATTCTTTAATATTGAAACTGATGGATTTAAAAACCGGGACCTGAACTCCGCCGATGTTGGCGGTGCCGGTTTCCACGCTTTCAACATAAATGATCGAGGAAAGCAGTTTCACCGCATGTTTATCGCTGAAAAGGCTGATCCATGACACAATGTTTTTACGAAGTGCTTCCGCGGCTTCTTCATTCTCGCGCAACCTGGCCTGGCTCTTGCGGATTTCCATCTGAAGCTGCTGTTTTTTCAACTGCAGCATCGGCAGAAAACGCATGAATTGCTTCAGCGCGTCCTGCTGAGCCTTCAGTTCGGTTTTGGTCATTTTGATTTTAGCCATAGTGAGATCTCCCGGAATTGACTATTCCGGCCAATATTCCTTAATAAGGTTCATTCTGATACTGGTCTCAGTTTTGTCGAAACATTCGGCCAAAGTTTTCCAGCCCAGATCAAGGGCGTCTTCCAGCGGGATATTTTTGGACAAGTCCATCATGCGCTCTTCAAAAAGAGCCCCGTATTTGAGCAGCTTGGTGTCCCAGGCGCTCATCTGGAAACCCATCGACTGCTTTTCCAGCGTTTCTTTATAATCCGCATATAAGCGGATCATCGTGTCCATGATCGTGCGGTGGTCGGAACGGGTATCGGCATTGACCTGCTGTTTAAGGCGGCTCAAAGAACCAAACGGCTCGATACGGCCGTGACGCAGATAGAACTGGCCTTCGGTGATATATCCGGTATTATCCGGGATCGGATGCGTAATGTCATCACCGGGCATTGTGGTAGCGGTCAGAATAGTGATGGAGCCGGCACCCTCGAAGTCAACGGCCTTTTCATAGCGTGACGCCAACTGGCTGTAAAGGTCGCCGGGGTAGCCGCGGTTTGACGGAATCTGTTCCATGGTGATGGCGATTTCCTTCATGGCG
>CAIJKT010000995.1 GCA_903821255.1 uncultured Lentisphaeria bacterium
AAATCCCTGTCCCAGAGTTCCATTTCCTCTATCAGCCATTTTCCTGTAAACGAATTCATGATTGAGCTGATCCTCGGTTATAATTTCGCCCGGTTCATTTCCGCGATGAAATTCCGCTTCCCTTTATATTCCTGCCGCAAAGTATCGCAGTAATTTTTAAATTCAGGTTCCTGCTTGAGGCGACGTATGCATTCACGGATTTTTTTCAGCAGGTCCACGGCTTCCGCATAGGCGTTATTATTGGTCTGACCGATAATGTCGGGAATTCGCTTGCGGTAAATCGCAACGGTGTCGGCTGGATGTGATTCAGCCCGAAGCGAGGCCAGCGTCATCCATAACTGATCACGGCATCCGCCTTTTACCGCTTCAATCCATGCTTCATCATTTCTTTTCTCCCATATCAATATTTCCACTAACCGGGAACTGTTCGGCTGGAATCCACAATGTTTGTTTCTCTTTTTATCGGATTCCATTTGCTGACGGATGCTGTCAATCGCCTTTGACCGCCAAACATCCCAGCACCTGGCTTTCCCGGCATGCTCTGCCAGTTTTTGATAGCCTTGCAACTGCAGTGACTGCACGAAAATCCGCCATGCCGTTTTCATGGCGTCATCATGCCGCTTAAGCCTGTGATATTCATCCGCGAGAAAATCAAGCAGTCTGGAATCACAGTCATTGGGAAAAGTTTTTACGCCATCCTCCGCCCATTGCAGGGCAAGTTCAAACTCTTTGGCTTTACGGCATTCTTCGGCAATTTCAAGATAGGAAAAAGCACATGACATATCTTTTCTCTTTACGGCAATAAGTTCCTGCAGAGAATTTGATTTGCGCGCCGCATTTTCCATTATGTTTGTAAGACGATAACGGGAGTCACCGCAACTTCCTTTCTCCCCCGGCTTCAGCGATGGCAACTTTTCCCATTCGGATTTAACCAGACAAAAAAATTCACGACGGCATTCTTCATCCAATTGGTCGATATACAAACTTGAAATATCGAAAATGCCATATCCGTCATTGATTTCCCATAAAAATAAACGCTTCGCCATTTGCCTGGGATCGAAATCCGACTTTTTATATGCCTCAATATGCAATTTCAGGAGCTCATGGAAAATGTCATGTAATTCACATTCCGAATCTACGGCATTGATGACCTCTTCCGCATATGCCAGTCCGTGCTCCGTGGCTTCCAGGACAACATTGAAATGGCCTTGTTTCAGGGCTTGTTTCAAAGCATCAACAACCAGCTCGATTCCATGACAGTAATCGTAAACTTCGTTATAATGAATAAAGTCGTCTATATAAAAAGCATTGCCGAGTGATTTTTTGAATGTGGCGGCCCCTTTATTTTTTGATCTGGATGCGACCAGCAGCTTAAGCTGTTCTTTCAGGCTGCCGTTATCTTGAGCAAACTCGAAGATTAAATCGATAATTTGCACTTTCTCCATCTTTTCCAGAAACGCCCTGACATCCTTATCCCCAATTTTAACGCGCTGTGGGATCAATTCTACCGGGGTGCCTGTATCTTCAATGAACTTCAGGCAGCCTGCAACCAGATGTTTGCAAAATTTGCCTTTCATTCCCAGCGGACAACTGCATGAATATTCGAGTTTAGTATCCTTGATGCTTATTGAAATCAGGTATGAGCCGGAACTTCCTTTCACTTCGGCTGAGATGCAGTCGTCTTTCTCATTTATTTTCAGAACGCGTTTACTTTGAAAATATACAACGCCTCTTGCAAAATAATCTCCTCCCGCCAAAGCACGCACTTTACTTTCAGTTATTAAATCTTTCAAGGATATATTACTGCTGTTCCTATTTGACATATTGAAAATATCTCCGATAGCGTAATTGTTTAAATATGCCGGAAATTTAACTTACGACTTGCACTTTAAGTTCCTTGCCGGCGCGGAATTTCACGATGCCGCGCTCAGGAATCACAATTTCATCCTGCGGCCGGTTCGTCTTCACGCAATCAACCATAGTCCTGACCAATTTAAAATCACTTGTCATAAACATACTGTTCAATCCTTCATTTTTGCATGTCCGCCAGAAATTCTATCGCGGCTTCTGCTGCGGAATCTATTTCGGCGCGGGTATGGGCGGCGGAAATGAAGTTCAATTCAAATTGCGAGGGGGACAGGTAAAAACCGCGCTTGAGCATGTGGCGGAAAAATGCCGCGAACGTCCCGGTGTCGCAGCTTTTAACTTCCTCCAGGTTGCGCAACGGCGACCGGCCGGTGAAAAATACGGTGAATATGCCTTTATAAGCGGCGCAATGAACATTGAGCTGCTTTTCGGCCGCGAAACGGTTGATGCCGCCGGCGAAAACTTCAGCCAGTTCTGCCATTGCCGGATATGGGTTGAGCCGGCGCAGGGCGTTCAGGGTGGCGATCCCGGCGGCGGCCGCGACCGGGTTGCCGCTCAGGGTGCCGGCCTGATAAACTTGCCCGAGCGGGGCCAGTTGCTCCATGATCTGCCGGCCGGCGGCGATTGCGCCGAGCGGCATGCCGCCGCCCGCGATCTTGCCGAAAGTCGTAATGTCCGGCGTGATGCAGGACAGCGTCGCATACGCCCCGGCATGGAATCTGAAACCGGTAATGACTTCATCAAACACCAGCAGCGCACCGTGTTTGCTGCAAAGCCGCCGCAGCGCTTCCAGAAAACCCGGCTCCGGCACGACCAGACCCATGTTGCCGGCGACCGGTTCAACGATTACCGCGGCGATGGTATCGCCCTCTTTTTGAAAAATGTTCTCCAGGGCGGCGACATCGTTGTACGGCGTGGAAATGACTTCCGCGACGGCGCTTTCGGGAACGCCCAGCGAAGCTGGCATGGAATTGGTCAGCAGACCGCTGCCTGCTGAAACCAGCAGATAATCGGCATGGCCGTGATAACAGCCGTCGAATTTAACAATGCGGCTGCGGCCGGTACAGCCGCGGGCCAGCCGGAGCGCGGTCATCACCGCCTCCGTGCCGGAATTGACCATGCGCACCATTTCCGCATGCGGGACTAAACCGGAAATCAGTTCGGCAAACTCCACTTCATAAGGATTGCAGGCGCCGAAACTCAAACCGTCTTTTGCCGCCGAAACGACCGCTGAAACAACATCCGGATGCGCATGTCCGAGCGCCAGCGGCCCCCAGGAGCCGCAGAAGTCGATGTATTCATTGTCATCCGCGTCGTAAATGCGGGCGCCGGAACCGCGTTTGATGTAAACGGGGTCGCCGCCGACCGCGCGGAATGCCCGCACCGGGCTGTTGACGCCGCCGGGAATATGTTTGCAGGCACGCTGGAAAAGTTTTTGTGATTCGGTCATATTAATCCTATTCTTTCAGCAGTTTATCATATTGACTGGCCCAGTACGAAATAAAGATGTCGGTTCCGGCGCGCGACAGGGCTCCGACGGACTCGCGCACCAGCGACGTGAGATCGCCCCAGCCCCGTTCAGCGGTGGCGATCAGCATGGACTATTCACCGCTGACGTTATAGGCGGCCACCGGCAGCAGCGTGCTTTCCTTCAGGCGGGAGATGATATCCAGATAGAACAGGGCGGGCTTCACCATCAGCATATCCGCGCCTTCGCTTTCGTCCAGCAGGGATTCCAGCATGGCGGCGCGCGGATTTCTCCAGTCGGCCTGATAAGATTTGCGGTCGCCGGACGACGGCGCGGAATTTGCCGCCTCCCGGAACGGTCCGTACATGCCGGAGGCGAATTTAGTTGAATAACTCAGCAGCAGCGTATCCTGATAACCGGCGCATTCCAGCGCCTGCCGGATGGCGGCGGTCTGGCCGTCCATCATGGCGCTGGGCGCAACCGCGTCAGCTCCGGCGGCGGCATGGGACAACGCTATTTTCGCCAGCAGTTCCAGACTGGGGTCGTTAACCACTTTGCCGCTGCCGTCGAGTACGCCGCAGTGGCCGTGGGAAGTGTATTCGCAAAGGCAGACATCAGTGAAGATTACCAGGTCCGGCCAGGCGGTTTTCAAGGCGCTTACCGCACATTGGACCACGCCGTCCGGCGACCAGCCGTAATCACCAGCCGGGGTCTTGCGTTCAGGCCCGACCACGCCGAAAATCATCAGCGATTTGATCCCCATGGCACGCACTTGGCCCGCCGCTTCAACCAGAGTGTCGACGGAGTAGCGGAACTGCCCCGGCATTGCCGCCAGCGGCTGTTTGATGCCGATGCCTTCCACCACGAACACCGGCCAGACAAATTTCTCCGGCCCCGGCAGCGGCGCGGCCAGCATATTGCGCAACGTCGCGTTTTGTCTCAAGCGGCGCAGCCGCAAATCCGGAAATCCGGCAAAGTTTTTAGACATATTTTTAACCTCTTTATTTAATGCACGGGAGTCAGAATAGGAGTCAGCGTCTGACTTCTATCCCCCGGTTAATTTACTGCTGATTTGTCTAACTGCCAGCGCATAAATCATCGATTCAACCGTCGCTTCAGCGCCCTGCACGATTTCAGCCTTCGGCAGCAGCTCTTTCAACTTGAACGCCGTCGGATTGCCGAGTGCGCAGATTATTTTATTCTCCAATATTGATGACGGAAAATTTTCAAAGAATGCGTTTACCGAGGAAACGCTGGTAAAGAGCGCCGCGTCGAACGGCGGCAGTCTGTCGTAATGCACCGGATGGTTGTTATACAGCACAAAATCAGTAACCGATGCCGCCATCTTCCGCAACTCCGTGCACAGCTTCTCTCCGGCCAGATCCGAGCGCAGCCGCAAAACGGTGTGTTTCGGCAGGATTTTCCCGCGCAGAGCATCCAGCAGGCCTTGAGTGCAGAAATCCTCCGGAGCATAAACTTCCGGGTAGATGCCGTGCATGATAAACGGTTCCGCAGTGCCCGGCCCGCAAACCGCCAGCGACGGCAGTTGCCGCAGGTCAAATTTTGCCCTGCATGCCGCGTCCAGCAGGATTTTCGCGGCAGAGGGGGAGGTGACAATCAGCCAGTCCGCGTCGGCAACTTTGGTCAGCGCCTCCGGCGCATTGGCGGCAGGCATCAGTTCGATCATCGGACGCTGCGCCGGACGCCCGTCAAAATTCAGGACCGCCGCTTTCGCTTTTTCCGCCAAAGCCGCGCTGCCGGCGAACAGCACGCGCATCCCGCCGAGCGCGCCATGCTTCGGAAAAAGCAGGCTCCCTTCGGCGGCGGCTCCGGCAATGACAATGCCGGGCAGACTGCTGTCAGGAACTTTGGCGGCAATGTCCGCCAGCGTGCCGGAAATGATCAACTCCTCGTCGCCGCCTGCATCAAACACCACCGACACCGGCAGCGAAGCGGGATATTCTTCGGCTTCGAGTTCCTCCATGACCTCGCCGATCCCGGAAACCGCCATGAAAAATACTTTGGAGAATGCCTTCTCCTCCGATGCGGAAAACCATTCAATTCTATCCGAACCGGATTTGCGCGGGGTGGCCGCGGTAAAACCTCTGGACAAACCGCGCCGGGTCAGCAGCAGCCCGCTGGCGGTGGTCGCGGCATTCAAACTGGAAACGCCCGGCAGCGCCCGGTAGGGCAGCTCATATTCATCCAGCAACCCGGCCTCCTCGGCAAGACGCCCGAAAATGCCCGGATCGCCGCCTTTCAGCCGGACGACATTCAAGCCGCGCCGCGCGGCGTCAACCAGTTTCCGGGAAATCTCCTCCTGGGAAAAGGCGTGACGCCCTTTGCGCTTGCCGACGTCCGCTTTCTCCGCGCCTTCCGGCAGCAGCTCCAGCAGTCCGGCCGGGCAGATGGCGTCATAAAAACAGATATCGCAGCGCTTCAAAGCATTGACCGTTCCCAGCGTGACATTATCAATCGCTCCGGTACCGGCCCCGGCGAAAATCACCGGTTTGACAAAAAGTTTGCGCAGCAGATTAAACCGGCGGTCGCCTTGTCTGAAAGTCACCGCCAGCAGCCCCTGCCCCGGCGGCGGCGTCAGTTCATGCAGCGGAATATATTCGGAAATACGGTCAGCCATGCCGATGCGGTTGAGCCCGGCCGCCGCCATGATCAGCAGATCGTAACCGCCCTTGTCCAGTTGCGCGATCCGCTGATCAATATTGCCCCGGACGGACAGCATCACCGCCTGCGGGAAACGCCTCCGGCAGTAATCTTCGCGCCGGGCGCTGCTCACGCCGATGCGCGGCGCATCCGGAATCCGGGAAACGCCCGGCGGCAGAATCAGCACGTCGCGCTGGTCTTCCGGCCACGGCAGATACAGCAGATCAATTCCGGCGCACAGTTCCTCCGGCAGATCCTTCGCGCTGTGCACCGCGCAGTCAATCCGGCCTTCAAGCACAGCCTCATCCAGGTCGCGGGTGAAAAAATCGCCCGGCGTCAGCCGCAGATCGGTCGCCTTGTCGCGGTCTCCCGGCGAAGACATGCTGACAAGTTCAAATTTCAGGAGCGGTTAAATCCCGCACAGCCGGTCAATCGCCTGCCGCGTCTGCGCGAGCGAAAGCC
>CAIJKT010000996.1 GCA_903821255.1 uncultured Lentisphaeria bacterium
ATATCGAAAAACGGCTGTGGATGTATGCATATTTGAACAGCGGTCTTTCGCTCTACCTTAACGACAAGCGCTATTATTCCCAGAACGGCCTGAAAGACTTGATTGAGGCGGAGATCGGGGAAGACAAGATGTACGAAATTATTGCGCTCAAAGGCAAGATGCTGGAATTCGCGTTCTGCCACACTTCCAGCTACGGGGAAAACTATTTTTCGTTTGTAAACGGCCAGTACACCAACGACGGCGGCACCCATCTGTCGGCGTTCCGCGAAGGGGTGCTGAAGGCGGTGAATGAATTTTCCGGCAAGGGCTATCAGCCTTCCGATGTGCGGGACGGCATCATCGGCTCCATCGCGATCAAGCTGAAAGACCCGATTTTCGAGTCCCAGACTAAGAACAAGCTGGGTAATACCGATATTCGCGGCTGGATCGTCAATGCCGTCCGTGACGCCGTGGTTGACTATCTGCACCGCCACCTCAGCGAAGCCGAAATCCTGCTGGAAAAAATTGCGAACAACGAGCAGGTGCGCCGCCAGATTCAGGCGGTCAAAAAGCAGTCCAAGGAAAAATCGAAGAAAATGAGCCTGAAGATACCCAAGCTCAAGGACTGCAAACATCACCTGGGCGATTCCGCCGGCAAAGGCGATAAAACAATGATTTTCATCACCGAAGGGCAGTCCGCCGCCGGTTCCATGATCAGTTGCCGCGATGTTTACACCCAGGCCATTTTCTCCCTGAAGGGCAAGCCGCTGAACTGCCACAAACAGAAAATTGACAAAGTTTACGACAATGAAGAACTGTTTTATATCATGCAGGCGCTGAACATTGAAGAGGACGTGGAGGAGCTGCGCTACAATAAAGTAGTCATCGCCACCGACTCCGACGTGGACGGCCTGCACATCCGTAACTTGCTGATAACGTTCTTCCTGACTTACTTCGAACAACTGGTGTTGTCCGGGCATCTGTACATCCTGGAGACCCCGCTGTTCCGGGTGCGGAACAAGACTAAGACGATTTACTGCTACAGCGAACAGGAGCGCGACCAGGCGGTGCAGGAGTTAAGCCGCGGCGTGGAGATCACCCGGTTCAAAGGGCTGGGGGAAATCTCGCCGGACGAATTCGGCGCTTTTATCGGCAATGATATCCGACTGCTGAGCGTCACGATTGACCACATGCGCAATATTCCGGAGATGCTGGAGTTCTTCATGGGGGATAATCAGAAGACCCCGGAACGCCGCGAACTAATCATGAAAAAACTCGTTTAACGGATTATATAAAATGGCAGACAGCAAAAAAGAACGAAAACTGAAGAAGCATGTGCCGGAACCGGAAGATGCATCACAGAATTTGGAAGAGGTGGCGTCGCTGCAAGCTGAGGCATTGTCCGAGGGAGAGCAGGAAGCTTCCAGCGAGACCCAGAAAGGCAGCAACAAGTTCATCCGTTCCATGATGGAGTCGAACTTTATCGAATATGCTTCTTATGTCATTAAAGACCGCGCCATTCCGGACGTGGACGACGGGCTGAAGCCGGTGCAGCGGCGCATTCTGTGGTCGCTCCACCGGATGGATGACGGCAAATTCCACAAAGTGGCGAACGTCATCGGCCATACCATGCAGTTCCATCCCCATGGCGACGCCTCTATCGGTGATGCGCTGGTGGTGCTGGCCAATAAAGAATATTTCCTGGAGAAACAGGGTAATTTCGGTAATGTTTATACCGGTGACCCGTCCTCCGCCGCACGTTATATCGAAATCCGGCTTTCCCACCTGGGGCGCGAAGTCCTGTTCAACGAAGATATTACCGAATTTGTTGATTCCTACGACGGGCGTAATAAGGAACCGGTGGTGCTGCCGGTAAAAATCCCGTCACTGCTGATGCTCGGCGCCGAAGGGATCGCGGTGGTGATGGCGACCAAAATCATGCCGCATAACTTCTGCGAACTGCTCCAGGCCCAGATCGCGGTACTGAAAGGCGAAGAATTCGAGCTTTATCC
>CAIJKT010000997.1 GCA_903821255.1 uncultured Lentisphaeria bacterium
GCGAGAAAAGTGGAAAACCGGAAAACATTGTGTTCAACGGCACTCCAAAGTATCGGAGTCGGAAGCCCGCGAATGCGGGAGTGAAAAGTGGAAAGCGAGAAAAGCGAGAAAAGTGGAAAACCGGAAAACATTGTGTTCAACGGCACTCCAAAGTATCGGAGTTGTTTGAGGAAAACGGGAAACATTATGTTCAACGGCACTCCAAAGTATCGGAGTTGTTTGAGGAAACCGGAAAACATTATGTTCGAAGGAGGCTCTAAACGGAAATATTCTGTACAACCATGTCCGGAATAACCAAAATGCGCTTGAAGACCAGTTATTTTATAACATATTATGTGAGAACAGATACACTTTTTATTTATACGCGATTGCAAGGAGGAGATCATGGAACAGCAAGTGAGAAAAACTTTTGCGGCCGGCAGATTCTACACCAGTAATGCTGAAATGCTTGCCAGCCAGGTAGCCACCTTCATCAAAAAGGTTCCTGACATCGTTCCGGCGCAAGGAGCCAGGGCGGTCATTCTGCCTCACGCCGGATACGAATATTCAGCGCTTACGGCGATAAAAACCCTGCTGCGCGCAGATGCGGGCAGATTTTCCCGCGCCGTAATCATCGCCCCGTCGCACCGGGTGCCTTTCCGCGGAATCGCCACCGCCGACTACTCCGCTTACAGCACGCCGCTGGGCAGCATGGAAGTTGATACCGCCGCCGTCTGTGCAATTCTCGAAAATGAGTCTCAATACATTCAGAACCTATCCGAAACGCATGACTATGAGCACTCGCTGGAAGTTGAACTGCCGCTGCTGCACGAATTGAACCCGGCAATGAAAATAATCCCGGTAATCGCCGGTTTTATTGATGTCGTGACCGCCGGGCATGTGGCGCAGGCGCTGGAACAGTTCTGGGATAAAGATACGCTGTGGGTGATCAGTTCGGACTTCACGCATTACGGCAAAGCTTTCAGCTATGAACCGTTTGTAAATAACGTCAAAAAGAACCTGCATGAACTGGATATCGGCGCGGTAAACCATATTCTAAAGTTTGATCTTGACGGCTTCAATCATTATGTCAACCGGACCGGAGCGACCATTTGCGGCGCCGGACCGATCCGCATTCTGCTGGCCGCGACCCGCCTGGCGATTGCCAACGGTGAAAAACTGCAGGCGGAACTGGTTGATTATACCACCTCCGGCGAACTCACCGGAGATTTTTCGCATTGCGTCAGTTATGCCGGCATCGCCATCACGGAAAGCAGATAAAACAAAAAGGTATTAAAAAACAGATGACTGACAAAGTAGCCGTTATTACCGGAGTATCAAGCGGTCTGGGCAAAGCTGCCGCCGTTAAGTTCATGCAGCACGGCGTAAAAGTCGTCGGAATCTCCCGCTCCAAACCGGACTTTGAGCCGGATCTCTGGATTGAAGCCGACATCACGAAACCGGATGGCCGCGGGAAAGCGCTGCAACAGACCATGGAAAAATTCGGCAGGGCTGACGTGCTGATCAACAATGCCGGGAAAGGCGGCTACTCCACCTGGGAAGAGCTCCCGGAACAGGATTTGCGGGATATTTTTGAACTGAACTTTTTTGCGCTGAACGCCATGACAATAATTTTTCTGCCGCTGCTGAAGGAATCGAAAGGCACAGTGATGAACATATCTTCCATTGCCGGAGATCTTTACGTCCCCTGCATGGGGGCGTACTGCGCCACTAAATCAGCGGTTACCGCATTCTCCAATACGATCCGGCCGGAATTAAAGCGTTACGGCATTAAAGTCATCGATGTGGCTCCCGGCAGAATCGACACCGGATTTTCCAGCCGCTCACTCGGCAACCGCCAGCCGCCGCACACGCCCGGCGGCGGCTGCCCGGATGCCTTTGCTTCGGCGCTGTTTAAAGCATGGCGGCAAAGCCGCCGCAGCCTGATTTATCCCGGCTGGAACCGGATTGCTGTTCCAATGTTAAAACTTTTCCCCGGACTGTATGATCGTTTAAGCATCCGTATATGGAACCTGGATAAATGAAAAATTACATAAAACATCTGCTGCTGATTTTGCTGCTCGCGCTGTCCGTTGCCGGACGCGGCGAAGTTTTCTCGCTCTGGCCGAATGCCGGCAAGAGTAGAACCGGCGATGCGGAAACGGCGCTCAATCCGAAAAATATCTGGAGCGAACCGGTCACAATCAACGATGTAAAACTGGAACTCAACATCGGGTTGATTGATATGAATGCCGAAGACCTGACGGCATTGCTTCTGAAGCTGTTTCCGAACGCAAAATTTGTCACTAATTCGAATTCAATGCTGGTCATCATCAAACAGGAAGACGGCAGTGAAAAGCGGCTGCTGCTGGTGATGCTTGGCGAAAATACTCCGATAATCCAGTTTTCCATGACCGTTCCGGCTAAATTCCCGGAAAACTTCACCTGGCCTGCCTGTCTGCCGCTGCCCGGCGACAGCACTCCGGTTAAATATATGTACTTTTCGAAGCGCAACGCGTATTACGGGGAATTTAAAACCGGAGTGACGCCGTCCCTGGGGCTGGAGGAAATTGCCGGAAAAATAAGCCACGAAGGCTGGACCGCAACAGTCAAGCGCACTCCGGGCGACCGCGAAAGCACCGGCGAAATTTTCATGAAATCAAAACCGCTGGCGGTAATGCTGGTGAATTTTGACAAAAACGGCGTCGGCTTTGTTTTCACCAGGCCGTTAAAATAATTCTTATACTTTCAATTTGGCGATGACTTTTCCGGCAACTTCCTGACGATCGGCGTCGCTGTCATATTTTTTCTGCCGCCAGTTCCAGTGGAACCCGTCCTGCGCGCCGCGCGGAACTACATGCAGATGTCCGTGCATAACGACCTGGCCGGCACATTGGCCGTCGGCCAGATGCAGGTTGAACCCGTCGTAGTCAAGCGCCCGCTTAATCGCGACTCCAATGCGGCTGCCGACCTTAAACATGCGGCCGGCAACCTCTTCCGGAATGGTTACGCAGCTTTCATGGTGTTCTTTAGGAATCACCAGCGCATGTCCCGGATTGATCGGCGCGATATCCAGAAATGCAACGACCAGTTCATCTTCATATATTTTTGTCGCCGGAATCTGACCGTTAATAATTTTACAAAAAATGCAGTCACGCATGACGAATCCTCCGATTTTATATTAATTTTTTATCTTGTGAAAACAATATACTCATTTGAATAAGAAGTCCAAATGTTTTACTGATATTTTGTCGGGTCGGGAACACCGGCGTCTTCGAATCCTTTCCGGCGGAGGTGACAACTGTCGCATTTACCGCAGGCCAGGCCGCTGGCGCCGGGATTGTAGCAACTGTGAGTCAGACCGTAATCCACCCCCAGCATGACTCCCTTGCGGATAATCTCCGACTTGTTCAGAGTTTGCAGCGGGGCATGAATATGGAATTGCCAGCCTTCGTCCTCGGCTTTGGTGCCGATCGTGGCGCAATGCTGAAATGCTTCGATGAAACGCGGACGGCAGTCCGGATAGCCGGAATAATCCACCGAATTGACGCCGATGAAAATGTCTTTCGCGCCGAGAACTTCCGCCCAGCCGGTAGCGAATGACAGGAAAATGATGTTGCGGGCGGGAACGTAAGTCACGGGAATGCCGGCGGTGCTGCCGGCATCAGGTACGGCGATATCGGAAGTCAGTGCGGAGCCGCCCCATTTGCGCAAATCTATTTTTATCACAATATGATCTGAGACGCCGATGGCGGCGGCAACGGTTTTCGCCGCCTGGAGTTCGCATTCGTGGCGCTGGCCGTAATCGAAACTCAGCGCGTAACATTCAAATCCATCGCTTTTTGCGATTGCCAGGCAGGTCGCCGAATCCAGCCCCCCGCTCAATAGAATCACTGCTTTTTTATGCATTATTTTATGTCCCTGCTTCTGTCACGTCATTCTATCATGTCTTTGCAAAATGAAATGCGTTAACATTCTACCTATAGCAACATTCATTTGAAAAGCAAATGGAAAGTAAACTGTAAATTAAATAGTTTTGACATTTGATATAAATAGTTTATTGCTTATATTTTTTCTTCAAAGAAGGGGTTTTGTTTCCAAGTTGTTAAAATCTTAGACAACCAGACATCATGAAAGGAGAAAAATGGATTCACTGTCTGTTTTATCTCCTTCAAATTAAAAAAATCTTCTTCTTATCTTCTTGTTATTCGCATTGTGGGCTTTGTTATGCTATCGTAAATCATCATAATAATTCAGGCATAACAGTGAGGCGATAAAATGGCAAGAACAATAAAAGGCAGACTGTTTAAAAGCGGCAAGAAAGAACACTATTTTCTGCAATATTACATCAATAGCAAAGAATTTAAACGCGCCCTTAAAGATGAAAACGGAAAACCAATTACCAACGAGAAGAAAGCTTTAAAAGCCAAAGACATTATACTTGCGCCATATTATGCCAAAGACAACGTACAGTTAAGAGAGCAGGCAGTTTTCGCACTGCAATCCGCTACTGACAAGGCCGCCATTGCTACCGATACAGCAAATCCGCCGCTAACCCTTGCCGATGCCTGGGCCGCTTATAATGAAAATCCTGACAGGCCAGAAAGCGGCAGTCAGACTTTTACAACCTATCAAATTCACTTTAATAAATTTTCTGAATGGCTTAAAACACAGCCTGAAAAAACTGTTTATTTGCGTGATATTACTCCGGAGCTTGCATCCCGGTTTGCTGTATATCTTAATAATTCCGGCAGATCGCCAAACACTTTAAATAAATATGTTTCATTCCTTCGGTTATTTTTTAAGATATTGACTAAGCCGGGGCGTATTATAGAAAACCCCTTTGCATCTGTAACCAGAAGAAAATTAAATTCTCAATCGCGTCGTGAACTTTCTATTGACGAACTTAAAAAAATATTGACCGATGCACCCGACGACCTTGCTTTGTTGCTGGGACTGGGAACATTTACCGGGCTAAGGCTTGGCGACTGCTGCACGTTACGATGGAAAGAAATTGATTTAAATAACCGCTTGATCAAACGCATCCCGAATAAAACCGCAGCCAAAGGCGAGCCGGTTCTAGTAGGCATACCAGGGCCGCTGTATGAACGCCTTGTCGAAATACCTGAGAGAAAAAGAAGCGGCTATCTATTGCCGGAACTGGCCGCGCTCTATCACAGAAACAACGGAGCGCCAATCATTTGCCGTCGTATTCAAGGTTATTTTAAAGAGATCGGAATTGAAACCCAGAAGCCAGGCACTGGAATTAAGTGGATTCCAGATGTAAAAACCGGCAAACTTAAAAGAACAGGAACCCGCGCCGTTGTAGAAGTCGGTTTTCATTCCTTGCGCCATACATATGTTTCTATTCATGCGATGGGCGGAACTCCTCAAGCCGTCATTCAAGCGAATGTAGGTCACTCTAGCCCGGCGATGACTGCACATTATACACACACCAGCCCGGAAGCCGCGCGGCGTGTTGCCGGGGCCTTGGAAGCTCCGTTTATGGATGTTATCCCAGCGGAACCGGAGCGCGATAAACTGGCGGAACTGGTCAAAACGCTGCCGATTGAAAAGGTCAGGGAGGTTTTAGTCATAATTGAAAATAGAAAAGAACCAGCAATAGAAGGAGCAACAAGCAAATGACAACCATTAAACAGCCTGCACTTATGGATAAGTTTGATGTTGAAAAACACCCGCTATCGAATGCAGTCTGGAAGGAACTGGAAAAACTTTATCCTAATCAACCGCGAAGTCAGATTTATCAAGAACATCTTGGGAAGATTGTGCCAGATGAATTCGACATAATTCCTGAAATCCTTTTTGAAGGTGAAAAAGGAACGGTGGTGCAACCAGAGAACAGCAGTCCTGCTCTAACAGAATTGGGAATGTTCCTGGATAGAATTTACCGTTTTGAAAAAGTGGAAGCTCGACCAGATTCAGAAAGGATGTCGCTAATCAAAACGTCCATTGATACTGTTAACGGAATGCCGGATGTTGAAGGAATTCGTGAACTTAAGACAGAGCTTATAGAAAAACTTAAACATCTTCAGCAAGCAGGGTTACAACAGAGACGGTATGAAATCATTTTCAAAGATGAAACAAAACCATTTACAACATTTAGAATTTTTAAGACAAACTTTATAAAACATGCTCGGCTGGCATTAGAAAAAAAGGGAATCCCAACCTTTGATTTTAGAACAAATGATTCGCCGATAATATTAATCACGCTTCTGGCAATCGAAATTACCAATTATTTTCGCAATAAAAAGTTTTCCTCAGTAGATCTTGGGAAAATGATTCATCTGGCATATTCCACCGCAGAAGATTACAAGGATTGGTTCCACGGGGCCATGATAAATAAAGCACAATCGCTTGATCAAACCGACGAGCTATTAGAAGAAATACGCCGCATCGGTATTAAATTAAAAAAAGAACTAATCATTAAGAATGGGAAAAAATATAAACTCGTAAATGATGATGTAGCAAAAGAGCTCAAAAAAATACCAAGATATGCTGAAGTCATAGAAAATATTAGCAAGGACTATCGGAAACATCTCTTGCATATTCCCGTGGAAGAGATAAATAGATTATTATTATCCCCCAGAAAACAATAGAATTCAATTTGACGACTTTATAATAAAACACTTACCGTTTTTTTTAAACAAAATCTACAGAATCTTTGAAACGGGACAATCGATAATCCCGATTAAGTGCTTTGTAATTAACAAGATACGACTTGTTATAATGTATTTTTGAGAGTATCTTTATCTCC
>CAIJKT010000998.1 GCA_903821255.1 uncultured Lentisphaeria bacterium
GCTGGGCTTTGACAAAACCCAGAAAACGACAAGGAGAAATGAAATGAAAAAATCATCGCTATTTTTACATTCCGGATTATTATTGTTTTCCATGTTCGCCGCCAGTCTCGCAAACGCCGCCAATATCAGCGTAACAACTTTCGGCATAACAGGAACTGGAGACGAATCCGTCAGGCTTCAAACCGCGTTCGATTCCGTCGCCGGCACCGGCAATACCCTGACAATTCCATCCGGCATGACTATCACCGTCACTAAAAATATGTTTTTATATGGTTCATGCAGCATCAGGGGGCTGGGCGCGAATAATTCATCAACCATTCAATGCGACGCGGATTTAGACAACAACCTTGGCCGTCAATATTGGATCAGTGTCGGCATCAGCCGGCACCGGAACAACGGCGGGGTGCAGAATACGTTTAACGGCTCGATTAAAGACCTGACCATTAAAGCCACCAGTAATGCAAAATTCTCACGGGCGATCTTTATTTTCAACACTAACGGCACAACCATCGACAATGTTAAATTCGATTTCACCAGCGGGGTGTCGAGTCCGCCGGATTGTCTGTTCGGCGCGACAGAGTCCGGAAATAATATCAACTGGGAGCCCAACGGCACCATAAGCATGACCAATGTGACAATCAAGAACAGCGCTATCAATGCTAATCATTCTCATACCGATTCAGAAGGGTTCGGACTGGCTAATGTAAATACGGTGCTCATAGACAGTAATGTAATTAACAATGTCGGCGACGATCCTATTGGATGCCATAACCTGAATAACGTCACTATTTCCAATAATGCATGCTACAGTATTGACGGCAGGATTCTGCTTAGCAATTGCACGAATGCCACTGTCTCCGGCAATTATGTTGAACGGGTGGCGGAACGCGGAACCACATGGTATGGCGGCGGCGCCATGATTTACGCCGGCCTGGAAATACCTGATGCGCCGGCGCCGGGAAATATTACCCTCACCAACAATACAGTATTTATTCCGTCCAGCGTTCCTTCCTACACTTACGGCATCAGACTGCTGGGAGTGCGTACAGGGACAGTGTCATTAAACTTGCTGAAAATGGATTCAGCAAACGGCGGCGGCGGTATTCGCATTGAAGCCGATGCCACTGATCCGACCTGGAATGATCCGGCAGTTCCGCAATTGGATGCCGACCATATTGCGCGGCCGCGTAACATCACTATTTCAAACAATCTTTTGCGGGGCGCCTGTCCCGGAGAAATAGGACAGACCGGCTTGTCGTCATATTTTATCGGCCCGTTCACGGTGCAAAGCAATACAGCAGGCAGTTATTGCTGGTATAGCAGCAACTGCTTTATATATAGCAGCAATTTAATCAGCAACGGCAATTACTCGACTTTTGCCGCCGGCCTGTACACCATTTATGATCCAGTCACCATCTATAATGACACCGCGCTGCATGCCAAACCAAGCCAAACCATGACTGGCGACCAGTATAACTGCAGCACTGCCGGCAGAATCTCCGGCTATACCGTTTCCACCACCCCTGCAATCACCAGCGGTACGGTTTCGCTGGAATTATGGAAAAACGGTGCTAAAATAAGCGCGGCAACCCAGACTCTGGCTGCGGGCAGTTGCAGCGGAGATTTCTATCTGCCATACAACAATACGGATGTCGCGTTTGTCCCCGGCAACACGTTTGCCCTGAAAGCGGTTGGCTCTTCAACCCTGAATAATGTGCTGCCGAACGGAATTGCGGTCAATGTCGCGGTCAAAGGACTGAAAACAACCCAGTCGGCAGACTACAGGTTTGACAGCAGCAGCGGAATATACGCAACCGATTCTTCAGGCAACAGCAACACCGGCACAATAAGCGGAGCCACATGGGATGTCGGCGGCGGCATCATCGCAAACGCGCTTAATTTCGACGGCAACGACACTGTTTCCGTCTACAGCAATGATAATTTGAATATAGCGGACAACCTTACAATCAGTTTCTGGATCAAACCCGGTGCAATTACATCGGGATACGCCAGTTTCCCGGTCGAGAAATGGACTTCTACCAGCGATGCGAATTATGTATGCTATTTCTTCGGCGACAATTCAGGCGGCTTTGACGGAAAAATCCGTTTCCTGGCAAATGCAGGCGGCACCTGGCAGAGTATCTGTGTAACATCGCCTGTGATTCAGCTAAATACCTGGACTCATGTCGCAATGGTTTACAAATCAGCCACCGGCGGACAGCTTTATATCAACGGTTCACCGTATGGCGCCAAATTGGGCGGCGGCGTGCTTGCCATCAATGGAGCGTCGCTGACAATGGGCAGAGGCAATACCTCCGGCCTCAACGCCAAACTGGATGATTTAAGAATATTCAGCCGGGCGTTGACTGATGATGAAGTTTTGAGCATCTACAAATACAAATATTAATCCCGGGTAACTGGTTGATCGGAGAGACCGATACACCACCTGGCAGGCCTCGTCCGTAGAATTTCCGGACGGGGCCTGCGACTTCCGGTTAACTAACGGATTCCAGGAGTTTGTAAACGCGCTCCACTCCGGGGAAGTCGCGGAAGAGAAAACCTTTTTTCTGAAAAAAATCGCTGTTGTCCAGGACTTGCTTTATTTCGGGACGTTCGGACAGGCTGCGGTCAACGCCGATGATGAACGGCAGCTCGGGATGGGTTGTGCAATACTCCAGGCGCTTCAGCAGCGGGGTGGAATGCCAGCGGTGGAAAAGTTCCAGATGAACAATTTTGCCGCCGGAGTTTTTAAAACTCAGGTCGGCAAAGATTATTTCCTGATTGCCGGCATCGAAAAACGGGGTATCGCCGACTATCTGCCAGTCCTGTATTTTTTCTTTGAACAGGCGGTGGAACATGGCGACTTCCTCCGGAACATAGGCGCTGAAATTGCGGTAATGGCTGACCAGATTGCTTTTCCAGTCCAGCCGCAGCTTGCATTTTCTGCCGTCCAGGTCAATCTCCGCCTTAACCGTCCACTTTTTCAACAGGCATACCGCCGGGAAAAAAGTTGCGAGCTGCAAGCCGTATTTACGGGAGTTTTCAAAAATACCGGCGGGGCCGCTGATCTGCATCTGAATGCGCATGGTTTTATTGCCCGTCTCATCTTTGCCGTCCGGCATTTTCTTGACTTCCGCCAGCAGCCGGAAAAATTTCAGGTACTTGAAGATGCGGCGCATTTCCGCGGGGTCCGGGTCCTCAACCTCCGCCAGCATGTCGCTGCAGTAGAACAGCAATGCCTGCACCTGGGAACAATTATAGCGTTCAAGCAGCTCCTTCGTGAACATCGGTTTAACCGTAACCAGCGTTTCGTTCTGCGGCAGATCGGCATAAATGCCGCCGTCGATGATATTGGCGGATTCCGGAACCGACTCGAGCAGTTGGCGGCGGTATTCCGACAAATCTCCGGCTCCGCCGTTGAGCAGGGATGCAGAGCCGGTAAAAAGTTTACGCCGCAATCCGGCATAATCGAATTCCAGCGGCATCGTAAATTTGCAGCGGTCCAGAATGAGCTTGTTAAAACCCTTTGCCAGCTTGACGTCTTTATGGGCGTTAAGCAGCGGTTCGACGATTTCCTCAAGTTCGCCGCGGGTCGGCGGCGGCCCGTCCTCCGGCAGGCGGTAGACCGCCAGCAGTTCCGACGCCAGCTCCAGATTGGCCGGATCATCAACCGCAATGAACACCGGTTTGACCGTTTCGCCGCTGCGGCGGAATTTCATCAGATCCTTAGTCAGCATTCAGAACCGCCTTTTATAACTGAAATGATTTTTATAGGCGCGGTGTTCGCGCCGCCGCTCACTGACGTTGACCTCGGAAGTGCCTTCGCTGACCAGTTCGTACAATACGGCCTGCTTGCCCTCCCCTGCCCGCAGTATCCGCCCCAGGCGCTGGACGTGTTCGCGGATGCTGCCGCTGCCGGAAACAATGATCCCGACCCCGGCCTCCGGCACATCCACACCCTCATTCAACACCTTGCTCGTAATCAGCACCGGATACTGCCCGGAACGGAAGTTGTCCAGAAACTCCTTGCGTTCGGCGGCCTTGGTCCGGTGAGTGATCACCGGCAGCAGAAAACTGCGCCCCATGTCGTAGGCGGTGTCATTATCGGCGGTGAACACAATGATCCGTTCGCCGCGATGACGGCAGATCAATTCCCATACTTTATTGAATTTGCTTCTGCCGGCGCGGGCAATCCGGCGCTGCGCCAGATAAGCGTCGAGGGCTTTGCGCCCGTCCGGCTGCCGGGCGCACAATCCGATGAACCTGGCCCAGTCGCTTTTCTGATTGAACGTAATGCCGTTGCGGCGCAGAAAACCGGTATAAATCTGCCGCGACAGTTGATATTCGGCGGCTTCATCCGGCTCCAGCGCCAGTTCCAGCCGCCGGGTGATGTAAGGCGCCAGAACGGAGCCTTCAAGTTCGTCGATATGTATCTGGTAGGCAATCGGTCCTATCAGTTCCTCCATAATCTCATTGCCGCCGTCATCGCGGTCGGGCGTGGCGGTCAGTCCCAGGCGGTAAGGAGCCAGGCACATGGAA
>CAIJKT010000999.1 GCA_903821255.1 uncultured Lentisphaeria bacterium
CAGGTGTCATCCGTGAGTTTCTCGACTGTGTCAGAAACGGCGGCGAACCGCAAACGGTCTGTCATGAAAACATAAAAAGCCTGGCCATGGTCCACTCTGCTATCAAGAGCGCAGCGACCAGCAGGAAAGTAACAATCAAATTTTAATGGGTATACAATGAATTCGGAAAAAGATTTTACAACGGAATCCATCAGGATCGGCACGATTGTCAACGGCGGCCCGATGGAGCCAGGAAAATATATTAAACAGATTCTCCCGCATGGCTTCGAAAGCTTCTCGCTTGGTTTCTGGCAGTCGCTTGGCAATGCCAACGTCAAGGACATGGCCGAATCAGTAAAAAGGGCCATAGGTGACTCAGGTGCCGTAATAAGCACTCTTGCTATTTTCGGCAACCCTCTGGAACAAGGGGAAAAAGACCTTGAGACGCTAAAGGTTTGGGAGACATTCATTGACAACGCACATCTTTTTGGAGCCGATGTTGTCTCCGGCTTTACCGGACGCGTCCGGGGAATGTCCATCGACAAGAGCATCGATCGTTTCAAGCAGGTGTTCGGCGAACTCGCAAAAAGGGCTGCCGGTAACGGTGTCAGGATCGCTTTTGAGAATTGCAACATGTCCGGCAATTGGGACAACGGAGACTGGAATATCGCCCATGGCCCCGCCGCTTGGGAGATGATGTTTGACGCGGTTCCGATGGACAATCTCGGCCTGGAGTGGGAACCCTGCCACCAGATGGTCAAACTGGTCGACCCGATGCCACAGTTGCGCAAATGGGCAAAACGCATATTTCACGTCCATGGAAAAGACGCCAACGTTCATTGGGACATCGTCAGAAACTGCGGCATTCTGGGGCCGGAGAAATTCGCTTTCCATCGTTTCCCAGGGTTTGGCGACTGCAACTGGGCCGAGATAATCAGCGAACTGGTCCGCGGAGGGTTCAAAGGTTCAATCGACATTGAGGGCTGGCATGACCCGGTCTATAAAGGTGAGCTTGAGATGACAGGACAAGTATTCGCGCTTAACTATCTCAAGCGCTGCCGTGCTCCTTTTGCGGAAAATCCGGTCGAATGACAAGAAGGAAAACTCTATGAAATTTATTTTTCGTGCCCCGGAACAGTCGAGCAATGCCGGAGGTTGGGCTGGAGAGATGATATTCCTCTGGTCTTTGTTGATATTGTCATCGAATAGAAAAAGTAAATTGATATGAAAAAATATATGGTCCGTTGTGACATCGAAGGGGTTTCCGGAGTGGTCAGCTATGAGCAGGCCGAACCGGGTAAACCGGAATTTGTGTTCGGTCAGAAAATGTTCATGTCCGATCTGCTGGCACTGCTTGAAGGCCTTAACCAGGGCGGGGCCGGTGAAATCATCGTTTACGACGAACACTACTACGGCCGCAATATCGACATTGATATGCTTCCGGAAAACGTTACTGCCATCTGCGGCAAGCCCCCGTACAAGACTGAATGGGCGGGCGGATTAGATGCGTCGTTCGCAGGGCTGCTTCTGCTCGGGTTTCATTCCAAGCGCAATACCGGCGAACTGCTGCATCACAGTTACGAGCCAGACATTAAAGACCTGATTCTCAATGGCGTATCGGTCGGAGAAATCGGGATTGAGGCAGCTATTGCCGGCGACTGGGGCGTGCCGCTGGTGATGATTACCGCCGATTCCGCCGGAGTCAAGGAAGCAGAAACGCTGGTGCATGGCGTAATCGGCGTCAGCGTTAAAGAATCGCTATGGCACAGCGGCGGCGCGTGTCCATCGGCTAAACTTACCGCGCGTTTGATTCGTGAAGCGGCGAAAAAAGTGGTTACTAATCCTCCCTCCTC
>CAIJKT010001000.1 GCA_903821255.1 uncultured Lentisphaeria bacterium
CTCGTGGTGATCGCGATCATCGCGATTTTGGCCGGAATGCTGCTGCCGGCGCTTAATAAGGCAAGAAATAAAGCCAAGGCATCTTCCTGCGCTAATAACTTAAAGCAACTGGGAACGATGACAGCAATTTACACCAATGACTACCGGGACTGGCTGCCTTTCGTCAAACAGGCAACAAGTGATTACTATAGCAATAACGGAGCGTGGTATGTATTGCTGGCCAAGGCCAAGATTTACAATGGCACAGTTAAAAACACTACTGAATTAATCTTTTCCCGCCCGTCAACGATTCATTGTCCGTCGGAAGATTTCCGGCCGTCGGGTAAAACAAACTGGAATTATGCCCATTACGGAGTCGGGCGACCGATTGCGGATACGGCACTTTCTGCGCTGGTGCGCATAAAGAATCCGTCGCGTAAAGCCTGGCTGATTGAAAGCGACAGCAGCGGAGCATTCAACGGCATCAGGACGGGGGATGTTCCATATTTCGGCACGCTTGACCCGTATGCCACGGCCTGGCATCGTGCCGCCAACACCGGCGGAATGATGTACATGCGTCATAGCATGACGATAAATCAGTCGTTCTTTGACGGCCACGTTGAAAACTGGGGCATTTCTCAAGTTAACGGCAGCTCCGGAACTGACGCTTATGTCAACCCGACTAAAGTATATTGAGCGGTCATAAATTATTAATCGATGAATAGAAAAAAATGATTACGCTGAATCCTGAAATCATAATTTGCGATATTGATGCCACCATTACCGATGTCAACCGGGTTGACGGCAATACCAATGATTCGTTCCGGGATGAAATGTTTGCGGCAATTGCCGGTATGATCGCGTTAAAAAGAGGAACCAGCAGGGAAATTGCTAGAGGAATGCTGGAAGATTATGCCAACAACCTTGTGATCTGGTGGGACTATAATGATTTCATCGCCGATTTTGATCTGGATCCGGTAGAATTCTGGAGGAAATTGCGTGAAATTCATCAACGGGCGCTCTTGCCCTGCGAAGATGCGGTGAACATGATAAAATATTTGCACGGCGCGGGAAAGCGCATGTACATTGTCAGCAATAATCCGATTACAGGATGTCTGCTGAAACTGGAAAGGGCAGGGCTTGGAACACTCGAAGGGTCACCTTATTTTGAGCGTATTTTCGGCACTAATATTACCCGGGGGATGAAGAAACAACTGCCGATGTGGAAACGGGTTATTGCATCGTTTGATGTTCCGGCGTCAAAAATGGTTACGGTGGGAGATAATAAGGAGGAGGATTTCAAATATCCGGCGATGGTCGGAATCAGGAATTCAATTATTGTCCGGCGCGATGCCGTTGAAGCGGTGTCAGAGATGGCTGAAGGGTATATCCAGGTCAACAGCCTGAATGAAGTAAGAAATCTGATATTTTGAGCCGAAAAGGAGTGATCATGCGTTATTTACTGGTTGCCATGCTGCTTGGTTTTTCTTGTCTGGCAAGCGGCGATGAATTAAAAATCGATCCGGCTGATGCGACTGTAGTACTGTCCGCCGGAGCTTCCGCCACCGAACGTTTTGCCGCAAGTGAACTTGTACGTTATGTCAAATTGATTACCGGCAGAGAGATGCCGGTTAGTGCGGATATCGCGCAAACTGGAAGGCATCTGTTCCTGATCGGGCGCGAGGCTGCCGGTAACGGTTATTTAAATGAATTTGATCTTTCAGCAGCCGGCAAAGGTCCGGACAGTTTTATTATTGACGCCCGCGGACAACGCACCGTGCTGCTCGGCGGCGGAGACCGCGGAACGCTGTACAGCGTCTACGAACTGCTTGAACAGCAGGGGTGCCGCTGGTTCTTTCCCGGGCGGCTTGGAGAAGTTGTCCCGCAAAAGAGCGAACTCATACTCCAGTCCGGCAAGCACAAATTCTCGCCTGATTTCATTCAGCGCTCGGTTGATGTCGGGCAGACCGACGGCATCAGCTTTGAGGAAACGATTGACTGGGCGGCAAAAAACCGGTTGAATTTCATGTTCAGTCTGCGCTATCCTATGGTCAAAAAATATCTTCCCCGCGAGAAATGGGATGCCTGGGATAAACGCGGCGGATTGCAGGAATGGCAGTGGATATGCCATAACTTCGACTTTATGATACCTGGCTCCAGATATTTCGCGACTCACCCGGAATACTACGCGCTCTACAAAGGCAAACGGCTTCCAATGGGCAGTCCGGGACGGCCGGGCTACGGCGGCGGCAATATCTGCACCACCAATCAGGATGTGGTAAAAATATGCGCTGATTTCGCCAATGACTGGTTCAACAAGAATCCGCAGGGGATTGTAGTGCCGATGTGGCCGAATGACGGTGCGATTACCTGGTGCGAATGCGACGAGTGCCGCAAACTCAAAGGCCTGAATTTCATGTCCGGGAAGCGCGGATCGATGAGCCGGAGAATGGTTACGTTTGCCAACACCGTGGCAAAAAATGTTGCGGACAAGCATCCGGACCGCTTCATCCTGTGTCCTGCGTATTCGAATTATGTCATGCCGGAGGACGTGCCGGTGGAGAGAAACGTGCTGGTGCAGTATTGCCTGCATGGCGATTATGCTCACGGCATTGACCGCAGCAAGGAAAACGCCGAGGAGAAAGCATGGATTGACGCATGGGCCGCCAAAGCATCAGGGCATATGGGGGTTTGGGAGTATTTCCTGCTGGGCGACCATTATTCCGCGCCGACTGAAAACGCGGCCATGCTGCCGGTGACTTATCGCGCCAGAGACACGATAAACTATCTGAAGAAAATCGGAGTCAACTGGTATTTTACGCAAACTTCGCCGAAATACTGGAAACATAATATTCTTCCGTATTATGTGACCGCCCGGTACATCTGGCAGGCGGACCGGAACTTTGACCAGTTCGCGGATGACTTTTTCGACAACATGTATGGTGAAGCCGGACAGGATGTGAAGAATTACTATTTGCAGATCGAAAATTCGGTTGCCGCTTCCGACTGGCA
>CAIJKT010001001.1 GCA_903821255.1 uncultured Lentisphaeria bacterium
CGACCGGTCAACATGTCGGGATGCCTTAAATGCCTTAAAAAATCTCGGGGTTTGGGGCAGAGCCCCAAGTCTGGAATGACGGCACGATGCCAGTTAAAATGAACTCAAGTGTTCAGGTCTCCAAGTTGAGACGCTACCAACATAATCCGAGTTTCCGGTTTTTGACATGAATAATCTGATTTTTCTATACATTTTTGATGCTTGAAATTATCAATGCTGTAAAGTACTTTAATAATAAAAAGGGGTAATGATGGAAAGAATTCTTATCACAGGAGCGAATGGTTTTTTTGCTTCCAGGTTTATTGATTTTTATAAGTGCCGGTATGCTGTGACCGGGCTTGCTCACCGGCAATTGGATATAACCGACCTTAATCAGACGGTTAAAACCGTTAAAGAGAACAATCCGGATTACATCGTGCATGCCGCGGCAATTTCAGATACTGCCATGTGCCAGAATAACCCGGAGCTGTCGCAGTCGGTAAATGTCTGCGGCGCGGTGAATGTCGCCAAAGCTGCTGAAGCATGCCGCGCCAAGCTCATTTTTTTGAGTTCGGACCAGGTGTACATCGGCAATGCGGGGCAGGTACCTTATAAAGAAACCGATGAGGTGACCCCTTGTAATGTATACGGCAGGCATAAAATGGAGGCGGAAAACGCCATTCTGGAACTGATGCCTAAGGCGGTAGCTCTCAGGCTTACCTGGCTGTTCGGCCTGCCGGAACGCAATAAAAAGATAAATTCAAATCTGGTCTGGAACATTGCGAAATCAGTTATGAAGAATCAGCCTGTTGGTTTTCCGGCAACCGACCACCGCGGAGTTACCTATGTCTACGAGCTGATCGAAAACATCGAAAAGATGTTTCATCTGCCGGGTGGAATATATAATGCGGGAAGCGAAAATGATTTGAACGTCTACGAACTGGCACAAACAGTATTTAGAGCAATGGGCCTGGCAGACCGGATGGAGCCGCTGTTGCTGAAAGAGTTCCGTGACAAGTCGAGAGATTTAAGAATAAGCAATCAGAAGCTGAAAGCGAATGGCATAGCATTTGCATCTTCAGAAGACGCAATAAACAAGTGTATCGCGGATTTTTCCTTCAGAATGAAATAATTATCTTAAGCGTTGCATCTTCGCTGATTTTCTGCGTCATTTATAAAAAATGCATTTTTTTTTCGGATGCCTATTGACTTTTAATCATACATCCATGTATGATTATTACAGACAGTAAAATTACAGGTGAATTGATATGCGGGACCCGGTTAAAAGACTGAAACTGTACGACGCGATGAAGGCGGATATTTCATCCGGCGTCTACCTGTCCGGCGGATTTCTGCCGAATGAGTTTGAATTGGCAGAAAAATATGGTTATTCCCGCGACACGGTAAGATCAACGCTGGCGATGCTGGAAGAAGACAAACTGGTCGAACTGCTTAAAGGCAAAGGACGCCGGATATGTCCGGCCGATGTCGAAAAAGTAAAATCCCCGCTGACTTTTTTGCTGCCGTGTGCTGATTTTATCAGCGAAACCACGCAGTTTTCCAATTCGTCGCATACCCGCCAGATGCTTAAAGGAGTATCGCAAGTCGCGTTTGAACATAACTGGCGGGTGCAGACGGTTCCGGTGTCTCCGACAAACTTTATACACGATATTGACTGGAAACAATTGGAATTCGTTGATAAGAACAGCCTGGTAGTGATATCGAGTTTCTGGTATTATGATTTGTTTCCGCTTTTTAAAGAGCGCAGATGCCGGGTGGCATTGCTCGACGGTCAAACTTTTTGTTCCAAAGTCCATGCCGGTTATTTAAAAAACTGGTTTGTAATAAGTGTAGACCGCATCTGTGCGATAGAAACAGCGGTTGAACATCTATTCAGGCAGGGATGCCGCCGGATTGCATTATTTCATCATCACATATCAGAACCGGAACATCCTGTCATGACGGGCTACCGCTCCGGATTGAGAAAAATCGGACTGAAGTTTGCCGCCTGGCATGAACTTCCGGATGAAGATATGGAACTGAAAAAAGTAAAAAGCAGGTTGAGAGATTTTTATAAGAAATCCGGAGGGTTCGACAGTCTGATCATAGATCACAGATTGCGTCTGCACAATTTATATCAGGACCTCGGTCTGGCTGAAAATATCAAAATAGTGGTGTCTGATGATACGGGCAATAATCAATGGGTTACTCCGCCGCTCACCAGCCTGATGTTTCCATACGAGGAAATCGGGCGAATCGCGGCACGGCATCTGCTGTCTCCTGATTTTTCGCCGGGCAGGCAAATGATCAGCGGTAGACTGATTGAGCGGGAATCAACTTCAGCATTTTCCGAAAAGGCATTATTTGTTTCAGTATAAATCAAAATCAGCAAAAGGAGTAATAAAATCGAAATCGAAAAGAATCAGGCGTCACTAAGACCAAAATAACAAAAGGAGAAAAAAGCCATGAGAAAACGGAAAGAAAATTTTACACTCATTGAATTGCTCGTTGTGATAGCTATAATTGCTATTTTAGCCTCAATGCTGCTGCCGGCTTTGAACAAGGCGCGGGAACGCGGCAAATCTGCAGTTTGCTCCAATAACATGAAACAGATCGGGACATCACAGGCAATGTATTCCGTAGATTATCAGGAATGGATTGTACCAATGCGTGATGGCCTGGGGGTAGGAAAAGGACTGTGGTTTCAAAAGCTTTCCGGTGTTACCGATGGCGGAATAAGATTTGCCGAAGGTTATGGACTTCAATATGTCGGCAACTACACTACTACTCGTGGCAATATGGTCTGCCCGTCAGAACCAAAACCCATAGGGGCGGGCGCTGGGAAATATGGCTATACGCACTATGCTGTCAACGCCTATTTGCTTGGAAGCGTGGGACATCCAACATGGTGGGCACACAAACTTTCATCTGTAAAGCGCCCTGGCATAGTGATTTTTGGAGGTGACTCGAAAAATGACAACGGCTATCATGCCAGTGTTTACGATCATTTTGCTTATCGTCACGATATTGCCGACCAGCGTCCGGACTGTTCCTATTCTTGCGCTTCAACAAGAGGCAAGGCCAAACTGTTATTTATTGATAGCCATGTACAGGAAAACACGGCGGCGCAAATGTACCAAATGCCTAACGACGCCGGTGCTAAAAATGTATATGAATACGGATTGACAGCAGGATTCGGTTATCCTAACAGCGGAGTAAAATTCTAAGTAAGTATTTTAAAGAATAAATAGCCTGTTGTCCTGGTTAAGTAATCAAAATGATATTGAGAAATTCCTCCTGATTAAACAGAGAAACTATTTTTCTGGAAGCAAATGTCATTATAGAAGTTTAGTGAATACTGCTTAGCCAAGTTTTGCAGTTCATAGAGAAACTGAAAAACATGTACTGAAATATGATATGTTAACCATAAGAAGCCGCTAATTTTCAAGGAGCAGCATAGATGAATCCAGGAATGTACGATATCAACCGCACTGAGTTTAAAGAAGAAATTGGAATTATGCTTGGCAATGGCGAAATGGGCGGACTTGCCAGAAATGACGGATTGGGGATTGATGAAATCTGGTTCTCCGATTACTGGCGCGATCCGGCATGCCGCTCTTCTCTGGCCGGCTTTCACCTGTCTTCGCCTGAATACAATTCTGAACAGCTATCACAGCTTCATTACCGGCAATCGCTATCGCTGCGGGACGGGGTTCTGCTTACAAAATCCGGCGGCGGGAATTCCTGCGTAAACGGGTTCGAATGCGAAATGTTCTTATCGGCAGACAATCCCCATTTGATGGTGATACAGCTCAGCAATACAAGCAAAAAAAGCGCCGAATGGGAAATCAATTTTGCGAAAAATCATGTCAGTGCGAAATTTAATGAAAAAAGCAATTTAATAACTCTGGTGTATGAAACAAAGGCTGATTACATGTCGCTGCCATTCAGCAGAGCGGTCTGGACCATATGCTCCAATATTCCGCTTCTATCTTTCAATGGGAATTCAGCATCGATCAGACTAAAACCCGGAGAGAAACTTGTTCTTTTGAACAGTATTGCAACCAGTTTTGACGGCGCCGATTATGAAGCCATCGGCAGACAAGTGTCAAGAAACAGAGAGAAATATGATTTTTTGAAAGAACGGCATGTTCAGAAATGGAGGGCGGACTGGGACAGATTTGAGATTGAAATACCGCAGGGGCAATATGCTGAAGTTTTTTACAGATCTGTTTATTATATGTTCTGCGTGACCGGGATGAACAGATATCTGCAAGGCGAATGTCATTTTTCCGACCCGGCATGGAATATGCAGCCATTCTCGATTGGAACGCCTTCATGGTCCGCCATGGCCCTCGCGGTTTTAAATCACGAAGAGAGAGCGATGAAGATTCTGAATAATTTCTATATGGTTGATGCGCTGAAAGTCAATGCGCAACATTATCTGACGGCTCTCGGGAAAGTGCATCCGTTTTTCGGGCGCAAAAGCGCCGTTGAACCATTTTGCTTCGCACACAAAGCGGATATGCGGGGAATTGAAACCATTTATTCCTATGGCCGGCAACGGTATTTGGACGGCTATATGCCGGCGGTTTTTCACAATATCACCAAGCTTTCCGGAATTAAAAAAACACCGGACGGCATGACTTATCAAGTGCTGAGAGGATGCGCTGAATTTTGGCTTAGATTCGTTTACTGGGATGAAAAACTTAAAGCATATATGATTCCGCCTACGCTGGGAATTGATGAATATGCATTTGAAACTTCGAGCGCGTCCTCCGTCTTCGCCTGTGCCTGGGAACTTGAAATGTTCTCGCATTATACTCGCGAAATTGGAATAGATGAAGAAATGGGCAAAGAGGCTGCCTTGGTCGCAGAGAAACTCTACTGGCCGGAAAATCAGGAAAGATACCTTGACCATCTGAATGATGATGAAAAGCGCTCGACAGGGTCGTATCTTTGCATAAGATCTTTCTCGCTCCTGGCATTTCCATTCTATGAAAATTTAAAAATGCTGGACAAGGAGAAAGCGTTTCGCACGCTTGACGCCACCCAGCAGAGAAACAGACTTGGCGAAGGAAACTTCAATACGATGACAGTGAACCACTATGCTCTGACTGAAGCAGTCTTGGGACGCAAAGACAAGGCATATGAATTCTCCGGATATTCGGCGTTCAGGCGCATTGACGAATCCGGGGTGGCAATGGGAGAGGCATATAATGATATGTATTTATATTTTGCAACAGGATATACATCTTTCGTGCTCGCCGTCCTTAACATGATGCTTCAATCGTATGATGATACTATCTATCCTTTTCCGGCGATACCGACTGAGTGGAAAGATGTTTCTTTCAAAAATCTTCGAGCAGAAAGAGGAATTATGGTTTCCGGGGAAATGGAAAAATCCCGTATCGTTTATGTTTCATTTTCAAAAGACGGCAAAGAACTGTTGCGCCTGAATGAGGCCAGGCCGGTGAAAATAGTTGTGTCCGGAGATAATGTTAAATTAAAAGTTATCGGGAAAGATTAACGGATTAAGATCAAAATAAATTGAAAGAGGAAAATATGAAATACTCAAAGCATTTCGGTTTGGTGGTAGTAGTTGCAGCGTTAGTTTGTGTGGATGTGAACGCAGAAATGATTGCAAATCCGGACGAAAACACGCTGTGGATTGAAAACGGCAGGGACATTAAAAACGGAGCGGCGGATGCCGTTGATGACTGGCGGGCGGGCGTAAAACTGCTGCCTGATCCGGTGGGCGAAGGATTTATTATAGACTCGAATTCCGATGCGGATAAACAGTACAGCACCGGACGTTACGTCAAAGTGGCCCCGGAATATTCGTGGCTGGTGTGGGAAATTACAGCAGTAGTGCCGGTTCCGGGCAAATACCTGGGACTGACCATGCCAATGATGGTTGGTCCAATTTCTGAGTTTGCCGGAAATATTCCGACCGGGATATTTGTGAGAAACATCAATGACCGCGGCGGCGTGACTAAGGAAAACCTCTGCTTCCTGTCCATTTATGCTTATAATTCCAGGACTAACGTCAAATATATCAAAATGGTGAAAAAGCCGGATTATTATGTGGAAATGAAGTCGGACACTGCGACTAAGAAACAAAAATTTGAATTGGGCGACAATGTGACATTCAAAGTTTATTTGAAAGAACCGGCGGAAGACGTATCGCTGCGCTTCCATCATGTCTACACCATGCCTCAACTTAACGTCAACGGCGAACAGGCGGTACAGTTGAAAGCGGAAGAAAGTTCGGATGGCAAGATTTGGAATGCAACTATTCCGTTGAAATCCATTTCCGGGGATTATAAATTACTTAAGCCGGGAGAGCTGATGATTAAGACCGTCATTCTGGGCGGACAGGTTAAAGTCCCGGTCTGGGGCACCAACACTTACCCGATTGAACTTGGCAAGAAATAACAATATGTAAAGGATACCAAAATGCGAAAATTTCTTTTGATGGCAGTTTTGCTGCCCACGATGATGTTCTCCATATCTGGACAAACCATACAAGCCTTACCGGTAAGTGAAAAAATCTCGCTGGACGGGAAACTGTCGGAAGACGCCTGGTCCAGGGCTCCTGAAAACGGACCGTTCAAGTTCCCGCAATCCATCAAAGGCGCCCCGTCTGCCGCCACCGGGTTCAAGGTATTGGCCGGGGATGATGCGTTGTACATCGGCATCACCTGCCGTGAACCGATGATGAACAATCTGAAAATGGCGGCGATCGACCGCGGCGGGCTGGTTTACGCTGACGACTGTGTCGAAGTTTTCATTGACCCGACCAACCGCCGGACCAATTATTATCATTTTATACTTTCAGCCAATAACGTCCAGTTGGATGACTACCGGATTGAGGCCGGGGCTAATACCAATGGTCCGTATGGCGGATTTTGGGAATCGGCGGTATTCCGGGGCAAGGATTTCTGGACTGCGGAAATTCGCATACCCTACCGTACATTCTTTTACACTCCGTCCGCCGAATTTAAGAAAGCATGGGCGTTTAACGTCTGCCGCGAACGCCAGCCGGTATTCGAAATATCCTCCTGGGCACAACTGAAGACCGACTTTCACGCCCCGGCGCTGTTCGGCACTCTGACCGGAGTTCCAGCAAAAAAGACGGCGGAGAACTTGAGAATAGATGTGGTGAGCTGCGACAGTCTGGAGCAAAGCGGCGACGGCTACACCGGCGAACTGCAAGTCTCCATTGATGCCGCGCAGGCCGCCGCCGGCAAGTACCGGCTGGAACTGGACTCCGCCGAATTTAACAACTACCGGACAGAGGTGGAAATTAAACCCGGTAAAAATACCGTTACTTTGAAAGGCGTCAAAATAAAATCTCCTGGCAAGTTTTCTGTGCCGTGCCGGTTGATTCGCGGCGATCAGGTGTTCGGACGCTATTATCCGGTGTATCTGAAATACGCGCCGGTGGAATTTGTGTTCAGCGAACCGTTTTACCGTGGCTGCTTTTACCCCGGACAGCGGCATGATAAAATCAGCGGAACAGTGAAAATCAATCTGCCGTCGGACACGCTTAAAGGCTGCAAGGCCGCAATTGAAGTAAACGGCGCCGGGCTGGCGCAGCAGCAGGAACGTCCGGTAACCGGCAATAGCGTAAATTTTGACCTGGATGCATCGAAAATGACTCCCGGCAAAGCCGTGATAACAGTCAAGTTCTTATCCGGAGATAAAGTTGTCGTCAATGGATCGTCCGAAGTGCAGATGCTGGAGTCGCGCAGTACAACAACAGTGTGGATAGATCGAGGACGGAATCTGGTAGTTGACGGCAAACCGGTCATCATGCGCGGCTGGTACGGCGGTCAGCCGGTCAGCAGAAATCAATATTTTGTCACTCAGTCCTACCTGGAAAAATATCCGATGCCCAAAGATAATTGTCCATCCGTACTCGAAGGCATATGGGCGGGGTTGGAACCGGAGCGTATTTCCTCCCAATTCAAATCTGAAATGACTAAGGATATAAAGCCGTCGCCGCAAGTATTTGAAGCGATCAAAAAGACAATCTACGAGAACCGCAACAAGAATTTCTGGTTGTATTATTTGTGCGATGAGCCGGAATGCCGGAAAATTTCGGCGATTTATCTGAAATATCTTTACGACTACATCAAGGAACTCGACCCGTACCATCCGGTGATGATAGTTTCGCGGGAACCTAAATCCTTTGTTGATGCATGCGATATCATCAACCCGCACCCTTACATTAATCCGCGGCTCAATCCTGACCTGAAACGCACGTCCATGAGCGTGGTGTCGGCACAAAATTGCTGGAAAGCCGCTGAAGAGGCAGTCAAAGACCGTCCGGTGGCATTCTTCATGTGTCCGCAGGCCTTTAATTACAGTTTGCGCGACTGTTTTGCGGATAACCCGGATTTCGATGAAACCAATGCGACGCTCTGGGACGGCATTGTTCATGGTTCCAAAGGAGCTACGCCGTTCTGTTACGCCATGTACACTGCCGGTACCGGCATGCACTATGCCTACGATTCCATTTATGATTCGCTGGCCGCGCTGTCTGATATGCTGACCGTTCCGGAACCGGCGCTGCCGGCAAAAGTCGAGTGCGCCTCCGGCATCGCGGATGTTATGCTGAAAGTCGCTGATGGCAAAGCGCTGCTGATCGTGGTGAATCCGGACAACAAGCCGGCTAAAGTCACCGTTTCCGCCGATGCGCTGAAGCAATTCGATAAATTGTTTACATTCCGTGATACGACAATTGCAACGCCGGCTGGCGGCAAACTGGAATTCAGTCTGGCGCCGCTGGAAGTTAAAATCCTGACCAGTCCGGCAATGGACAAAGGCCTGATGCCGATACCGCGTTTGCGGGAAAAACTTGCCGCCGATGAAAAAACGCTGGCCCAATCCGGTAATATTCTGTTCGGACGCGGTCGTGAAATCGAGTTTACCTGGAGCCCAAATACCTATACAGATATTTTGTCCATTCCTGTTTCGCTGACCGACGGTATTTCCAATGTTTACGGCTGGAAGCAGGCGGGCGGACAGAATGGCGGCTGGGTGGAGATGGTCTTCCCGACTTTCGTGCCGAAATTCTCGCGTGCGGTTATTTACGGCTATCCGCTGGACGGCATGGAATTCCTGATCTGGCAAGAAGGTAAATGGCTGAAACTGGAATCTGCATCCGTTAAAAAGGAAAAATATTCCGCAGACCTGAACTTCGGCAGGCAGTACAAGACCATTAAAATCAAGATCGTGCTGCCGAATGCCAAAGGCAACGGCGGACTTTACGAAGTGGAATTATACTAAAAAACAGAAGTCAAATATGGAACCGTTCAAGTACTCGATAAACACTAATATCTTCCGCAATTCCAAAACTTCGGCGGAAATCGTTGACCTATGCGTCAAAGCTGGCGCTGATGGCATTGAATGGGGTTTAAAGGCGCTGGAGAATGCTCCGTCCGATATCCGTGAAATGAATAAACTGACCGCCGATGCCGGTTTGGAAGTGATGGGTTATCTGAATGCCGGAATAATGTGGAAAGATGATTTAATGCGCCAGTGGAGCGAAGCGCTGGCAAATTGTGAAGGCGGAACATTACGTGTCGCACATCCGTGGTTTGCCTGGGATTACACGGAATCGCTACATCAGCCGGACAATTATCTTGATTTGGTAAAGCGGGCTAAAGATGCCTTGAAAATGCTGGAATCACTGTCGCGGGAATATCGAATCAAGTATGTGCTGGAAATGCACAGCGGCAGCATTGCCGCTGATCCATGGGCAATCCGTTACCTGATGGAGGATCTTGCCCCTGACTGTGTCGGCGCTATTTATGATCCGGCCAATACCATCCTTGAAGGCTTCATCCGGCCTCGCGGAGCATGTGAACTGCTGGGACGGCATCTGGCATACGTCCACGCCAAAAATCTCATTTTTGTGCCCCGGTCTTCTTATACAGAAACCATGAGGCCGCGAAGAATGCAATGGCAGTTTCAACGTACTTTTCTGGATCAGGGGATGATTGACTACGTCGAGATTTTCCATGCCTTAAAATATAGCGGATTCAATGGCTGGATATCACTTGAGGAATAAAACTATGTCCGGGAGATTGCTGAAAGTATAAGCTTCCTGAAAGAATGCGCACAGGCGGCTCCCGAAGCGTTATGTGAACCATTCAGCACATTCAATAATTGAATACAGTATTCAAACTAAGGAGTTGTTAGAAAATAACTGGAACTATTTTAGAAGTATGCTATATTACCTTATATACCTTGGAGGTAATATATGGAACCCGGAACCGTTGCATCGTTTTTTACCGGTCTTAATGGATTGTTGCCGGAACGTTTTAAGCGGACGACAGCCGC
>CAIJKT010001002.1 GCA_903821255.1 uncultured Lentisphaeria bacterium
CCGTTCTCCGATACCCCGTTCAGATGGTCTTCAGGAGGCGCAAACAACGACGTCAACAATCTGCACTGGGTTACATATTGATTCCAGCACGACTGGTCTTTACGCTTAATCCCCTGATGTTATGCATCGGGGGATGTTCTATGCCGTTGCTGCCTGTATCGGATTTTTATTAATGCAACTATGGTAATGAAAAATGATTGTAAACACGGTACTTAAATCTCTTGCCGCCGCGCTGACCATTGCCGGTTCAGTGTACGCTGTCGCTTCCGAAGGTATTTTTGAGGAAAATTTCAAAAGTTACCATGATTTTGATCCGGGGCTGCGCAACTGGCAGTTCAGAGGGATTGGCGGTGAAATTATCGGCGGGGCCTACCAGTTTACCGGCGTGACTCAGAACAGCTCCGAATATCTGGACATCGCTCCCGACTATACGATGGGGCTGGTAAGAGACTTTAAAGCAGGTTCCAAGCTGAGAATCAACGCTGTCGCGAAAGCCGCGCCGCATAAATTCCCGGTTTTCGATCCGGGTAAAAACACGGACAGCCGGATTGGCATAGTTATTCTCAACCAGCCATTTTTACGCAGGGTTGCCGCCCCGATGGACAATCCGGCCCTGGCGCTGACGCTCAATAAATCGGCCAACGGGGTACGCACTGTTTCTTTCGACTGCACGGGCAAAGATAAGCCGCGGATTACAGGCAAAACCATCGTCGAACCGCCCGCCGCCGGCTGGTTTGATAACGTCGATTACTCTTTTGAGATTCTGCTCTCCGGCAATCTTGCGCAAGGAATCATCAGCGACGGTTCCAAAGTAATATTTAAACGCGAACTTGAGAGCTCTGATTTTGCCAGAGTTTTCCAGAAAGCTTATCCGGGTTTCGCGAACCGGCGCATGACAGGACAACTTTCATCATTCCGCGCCGACAGTCTGAATTCGGCTCAGGATACTGAAGTTACAACGCCTCTTCCCATTCCACGCAGATGGGCTGTTTTTACGGATGTTAAAGATGCCGCTAAATTCCCGTCTTTTAAAAGTATTCCGGACTCTGTGCCGGGAGCAGACAAGGCTTCAACCGCTAATATCGAGAGCGGTAAAGTCATTGACCTGGGCAAACTTTTCGGCGGTCATAAGCCCGGACGGGCTGCAGCGCTTTTCGCCACGCTCAATGTCAGGGAATCCGGGGCTTATATCATCAACTGCAAGGCGGACTGGTTCTGGCGTCTTGACGTCAACGGCAGCACAGTCATGAATTTAATGAATGAGGGTAACGGTTCGAAAAAGACACATACTGTGCTGGTTTCTCTTTCGACTGGCGAAAATACCATTATGATTCTTGTCGGCAGCGGCTCCGCGGGGTGGAATCTTTGCCTGACAGAGCCGACTGCGGTGGAAATAAACAACGCGCTGGCTAAAAAATATCTTTACGGAAGTGACACTCTCTACTGGAATCTGGACAGGCTGCTTGATGATATTACAAAACTTAAGCGCGATAATATTGTCATAGACGGCCTTGAGCAGAAAATCATCGATCTTAGAAAAGCGCTTTCCCCCAGTCTCAGTTCACGTGAAACGGCTGAATATGACCTGTTCCTCGATGAAGCCTATGCAAAAGTTTATGACGGATACCGCGTGATTTCCCTGAAAGCTGAAATCGACGGCCTGAAAGCGCTGGCTGCGGCTCTCGGTTCAAACGCCAATGACGGCAGAATCGCTGAACTTGAAAAACTATCTCTCAAATTAAGAAAAGAAGTTAAGGAATCTTCCACGGATTCAGTGGGCAAAACAGCTCTCGCCGCTCAGAAAATTATCGGCGATTGCAGGAAGAGCAATCAGGGCTACTCTGAAGGCGTCAGCAAAGGCGGCTCTTTCGGACGGTTCGGCTGGATGACCAGCACGGCAATCGGAAGCTACAGTTCCGGTGACGGCCTGCTGGCAAATCAGATACTTTCCAACGGTGCGCTTGCCCGGCAATATATAAGTTATGGCTCTAAACCGGAGGATTGCTGGGTAGCTCGTTTCCGCTTCGACGGTGATAAGGACAGCGGCAAGGCCGCTGAAGTCGCCTCGCTGAAGACGCTCGGCGCAAACGTTGTTCTTCAATTCGGGTATGATCCGAACCAGTTCTATACCGGCAATACTCCGGACAACGTCGCGGTGAAGGAAATCAGCTGGACCCATAAGAAGTTTTCCTGCGCGGATGCTTTTGTGGCCGACATGAGCATCCTTTCGCCATCGCTTCTTCTCGAAAGCCCGTTTAATCAGTTTTCCATATCAGACCCCGCCGGAGGGCATTTCAGCAGAATCGGATACCTCAACTCGGATGGCAAGGCGGTATCGCTGCCCGCCGGCAGTGACGGTGTTCTTTATGATCAGGCCGCAAACTCCAGACTGGGATCCAACTGGATTCTACTCTGGGATGACGACAACTCTTTCAAGGATTTGACCGGACATCTTGGCAGTGTGCCTGTTCAAATAATTTTTCAGCATCAGCCCGAAAAAATAGTGAGATCAGGCTCATCCGTCACCGTGGCCCTCGGCAGAAACGGCGCCCTATGGCTCAACACCCCTTTCGGCGCCAGACTCCAGCCAACAGGCAACTGGAAGGGTGAAATGCCTCCCGCCGCAGTGGCGTCATGTGCGCTCTTCGGCAGAAGCGCCCTGGCATATCCTCAAAACTGTCGTGAATTCTACCGTCTGAGTCAGGACGGAAGCAGGGTCGAAATACTCGACAGTTTCTCCTACAAATACTTCAATGACAATGACTGGGGTATCAAGCCCCTGGAACTGGCTCCGCTTCCTCCGCTGCTCTCGCTGATGACCGACAGAGGTTTTGACGCTGTTCTTCCGCAAGGGCTCTACGAACTCAATTATCCGAGCGTATATGGTCCCCTTCGCGCCGTAAAAGGCTCGAAAATCACATATTCTCTGCCCGTACCGCAGGCGCCGCGAATTATCCTTCCGGAAAATACTGATGCCGCTAAAGCCGACAAAGAGCTTCTTGCAAAACGCACCATGGCCAACGTTGAAGGTATGCGTTTCCGCCTCTATGATGAGAAAATTGTGCGAAGCTGGCACTCGCTTAATTTTCCAATGCTGGTTGCTGCAAAACCATGGCCATATCTGGATCCGGTATATCGCGACTATCTCAAGGGGTTGTTATCCTATAATATGGAGGCCGGCTCCGGCTACAGAACCAACCGCGTCTGGCGTTCGCTGGTCGAGCCTTACTCCGGGAAAAAATACTATTACTCCTTCTCGATAAGCATTGAAGACCCGGGCGATGTCGGCGTTTTCGGCGACCGCGGCTACGGCGTCGGAAACCATCTGAACCAGTTGGATTACGCCGCCGCCCTTTCCGGCAATTATGCACTGCTGCGCAAAATGTGGAGCGACAAAGCTCCGCTTGCATCTCCCGAGGCGTCGCGCGACGGTAAAATCCTTACTATCGACAAGATGCTCGGCTATGTCAAGGATGTCCATGACTGGGCATGGATGGATGACGGCAGCAACGATGCCGGCGACAACGGCCCGGTCGTTGACTGCTCGCAATCCACTTTCGGAGGACATGGCGCACTGTTGCGCATGGCCAAAGAGGTCGGCAGTCCTGACGATGTGGCAAAGGCTTCATATTTCCTCGCGAAAGGACAGCTTTCTCTTACAGGCCGCACCGCATTCACCGGCTACGGACATGAAAACGGGCTCCTCGGCGTTGACAGCATCAACGTCGGGTTCAGGGAGTTCATTACTCCCGACTCTTACGCCAACAGTCCCATGCTGGTTAAAACGGTGCGCCAGGAGTACGACGGAAGCTATGACTCCGTACTTTGTTACGCCTTCTATGACATGTACGAAATTTACTATCCATACGCTCGCTATATCTGGAATGATCTCCGCGATTATGAAAGAATCCGGCAGCTCTATTTCCCGAACAGCGACACCGGCAAAGGGACACATGCACACCTCGGAACGCGCCTGGTATTTCTGCTCTTCAACGGCATGCCTGTAGCGAAAGCGCGTGCTTCGCTCGACAGCGTGAATGACGAAGCGGTTTTCTGGATAAGGAATATGCGGTATCTTGAAACAATGCCGCTGCTGATGACAGGCGGTTCTCCTCTTGTTCTTTGTTCATGGGCTCCGCTTGCAGTTCCGGAATTCAAGTTCGAACCTTCAACAAAGACTGCCCGCATAAAACTGTCTTCAGTTCCGGCGGGCTTCAGACTTGAAGGGCTTTCCTCGCACAAACCGCAGTCTGTAACAGTGAACGGAAAAGCTGCTGAATATATTTACGATCCTGAAACTTTCAAATTCTCGGTAAAGGTTCCACAAGCGGCCGCCGCTGATATTGAAGCTGTCTATGCGGAGATTGATCCTTCACACTTTATGCCGGTTCCGATACCGCCGGTCATGAAGTCTGCTCCTGTTTTGCGCGATGAACTTAATACCCGCAAATTCGAGCGTGCCGCCGACAAAAAGCAGGAGCCGGCAGTATCTGCGTTACCACTCAAAAATGACACTCCGATATTTATCGCAGATTTCAACGGCGAACCGCAGAAAGATCCGCTCCTTCCGTCGGGCGGATTTTACTTCGGCAACTGGGGTAAGGTCAAGCAGCAGCCCGGCGGCGGAATTACCGGGGCCTATCCGCCTTCCGGCGTGCCGCCTCTCTCAATGGAAGTCAAAGCCTCCAGCGACAACTTCACCGGGCGCGGTTCGCCGGTGATAAAAATACCGAAAAACTGTTCATCTCTTATCATAACTGGAAAAGTTCTGCGGTCCAAAGATTACAAAGGGAACAACCCCATGATTTTCCTGTGGGTTAGTGATAACGCAAAGAAATCCAGTCCTGTGTTCTTCGACATTGCTGACGCTCCTGCCGGAGAATGGCAGAACTTCGAGTTTGTACAACGCTACTCCGGTCTTATCCCGAATGCCGAAACTCTTGTTCTGAATCTCACAAGCAGAAAAGAAAACTCGGCAACTGAAGTCGCCGGCAGCGTTTACTATAAAGACATAAAAATTAGTGTACGTTAATTACATGAAAATATAAGGAAAGAATTATGTTCAAACGATTTTTCAGGATGCTGGCTCTGGCCGGATTATGCACAGTATTATCGGCAACTGCGGAGACTCTTGAGCCAGGCAGCGCAACGCAGATCTGGTCCGGCCTGCGGGCGGAACGTTACGGCAGCCTCTACACCACCGGCGAAACGGTAAAATTCATCGCAGACAAACCGCTTCCCGAAACGCTGCAAAACCTCACCGGAATCATCTATTCCGCAGACGGCATCCGGGTTGATGAGAAAAACGTTGACGGCGCTGATTTCAAGGCGAACGGCTGGACATGGTTTCCCTCCTCCCCTGGATTTTATGAAATAGAGTTCCGCGGCCGTACCGTCTCCGGGAAAAGCATTAGTTTCCAGGAACCTTACGTCATAAAAATCAGTAAGGAACAGGAAACCTTTATTCGCGGCAGATATGCGGCCGGTGTGGTTCCGCCCCCGGTTCCCATGAAAGAGCGTTCGCCGCTGTTCGGATTCAGCAATCAGCTCGATGATCTGCAACTTTATCCGCTGGCGGATATGATGGGTTTGAGCTTTGCCCGGATGCACGCCATCGGCTGGGGCAGCCAGTTCACCAACACGGCGCTGGCGCTGGAACCGGAACAGGGCAAGTACAACTGGAGCACTCTGGACAAGCATGTCAATGAGATGAAGAAATATGGTTTCACCATGGCCGGCAACATTCTTTATACTCCGAAATGGGCCTCGCCGCATCCGGAAAAGACCAATGTCAATATCTGCGTTCTGGAGTTCAGCAGTTATGCCCCGGCCAAAATGAGCTATCTTGAAGATTTTCTAAAAGCATTGATCGCCCGTTACGGTAAGGATATCAGAATCTGGGAAATCTGGAATGAGCCAAGTATCAGAGGCGGAAGCTGCTTCTGGTCGGATACCCCGGAGAACTATGTTCTGCTGCTGAAGACCGTCAGTGAAACACTCAGGCGGGAACAGCCGGGAACCGAATTATGGCTGGGCGGTGTTGGCAACAGACCGCCATATTACCGTTTTTACAGAATTATTGCCAAACTCGGAGCCGCACAGTATTATGACAAGCTGGCGCTGCACGGCCGGAATTCCGATCCGGAGGAGTATATTAAGATCGATCAGGATCTGGGGCTGAAGACCAGGCCGCTGGTAAGTTCGGAAAGCCATGATCTTCTGCAGCGCGAAGGACCGGTTGAAAAAAATGAAACGGAAATTGCCGCAATACTCGTAAAGAGCATGCTGATAAAGATCAAGGCCGGCCATGAACGTATCGCGATCTTTGAATTCCGCAATCAGGCGGAAATGGAAAGCCTGCCGTTTTACGGCAAACACAGCCGTATCACTCATGCCTCCGGACTCTTTCGCAGCCGTCCACTTACCGAACCGCGGCTCGCCGCCATCGTCTACGCCAATCTGATCAATCAATTCAAACCCGGAGCGAAAATTACTGGCGAATACCGGCTGGAGAAAGAGTCTCTCAATCTGGTACAGGTCGATATGCCGGCGCAACCGCCCATGCTGGTGCTTTGGAATACTGGAAAACAAGCGACGGCAATGCCGGAACAACTGCGCGGGGTCATGACCGGAGCATCCGCAATCACCGACTGGGAAGGCAAATCCATGGGAAAAGACAAGATTGCGTTTGCTCCGGGAAAAGTCTATTATCTCTCCGCGCTGAATCCCCGGATGCTGAAGCAACTGCCGCGCAAGGAGGTCGTCGTCTCTGATGAAACAGGCAGCACCGTCCCAACCGGACGGCCGTCGGCAATGGGCGGAAAAGGATGTCTCTTCGATCCTGCGACCGGGCAACTTGATGCCGCGAAAATCAACTGGATCGATTCTGACTGGAATTTCGTCGGTATCAACGGCACGTTGCGCCCGGATGATTTCCAGGCAAAATACGCAATTGGCTGTTCGGCGCAAGGTCTTGATCTGGTGGTCAGCGTTAAAGACCGTCAGGTGCAGTTTGCCAAAGCGGAGGATGCTGAATTATGGAATTACGACTCTATGCAGTTTGCCATTGACACACGGGGGAAGCATTCCACTATTGATATCCTGGAGTTTGCCGTTTCTTCAGTAAACGGCAATCCGGTAATTATCAAGACTGCCGCTCCGCTGGACGGCGATCTGCCGGTCGGTTTTACTCCGGTCGGCAAACCGGTCAAAAACGCGGTCGTGAAAATCAGTCGGGCCGGCGGCGAGACGCTCTACCGGATTCATCTGGAGTGGAGCGAACTATTTCCGTGTGTGTACAGTCCGGAAAAGCCGCTGCCATTTTCATTGCTGGTGAACAACAATAACGGCGCCGGGCGGCTGGGCTGGCTGGAATGGAGCGGCGGTATCGGCAGGGACAAGAATGCAGGAGCCTACGGCAATGTCTACTTTGTCAATCAATCGGCAAATCTGCTGGGTTCGGCGCAGTTCCTTGACGGCAAAGGCTGGTACGGCTATGTTGCGGCCGAAGCGAAAGAAAAATCCTCCATTGTCATGGTTGACGGAAAAGCTGTTGTCACCGCCGGCGGACCGGCCGCGAATGGTTTGACCAATATCAACAATATTCAGCTCATCCGCAATATTACACTGAAAAATGATCAAACGTATCTTCTCCGGTTCACTGCAACCGCGGAAAAAGCCAGTAATATTTCGATTGAATACCTGATGGGAAAACCGCCATGGCCCCGTTTCGCGACATCGATGTGTGATCTGAGCGCCGGAAAACATGATTATCTGGTGACAATTCGACCGCGCAATGCCCAGTCGCTCAGTGCCGATGCCCCGATGTCGCTGCGGCTGTTTCTTGGCGAACTGCCCGCCGGAACTGTAACGTTTGGCAACACGGGGGTATATCAGCTCGACGAACAATAGTTTTTAAAGAAAAATAAGAAATTTAACAACAGTTACAAACGAAATCATGTATAATTATATATGGAAGGGAAAGATCATGAAAAGGCAATATTTTTCAACACTGATTCAGGAGCAAAAAATCATGAAAAGGCAACAAATTTTCACACTCATCGA
>CAIJKT010001003.1 GCA_903821255.1 uncultured Lentisphaeria bacterium
AACTTGCCCAGGGAACTGCGGATGATGTCCTGCGGAATCTTGGCGCGGTTTTCAGCCCAGTCGGTTTCCATGATGCCCAGATCACGTTGGTCCATCGCCAACAGAAAACCACTCTCCTGCCAGAAGTCCTTGACGGGTTCCCAGAGCTTGTCAGCCGGGCGCTTCACCACCAACCATCGCTGATTGCCTGAACGCTCGATACGCACATCACCGAGTGCGGGGGCGGCAACCGGCACCTTGGCATTGGCGGCTTGCGCAGGCTTGTAACCTGAAGCCGATACTGCGCCGTCAACCACGGTGTAGCGCGTGTCTTTGGACAACTGCGTCAGATCCGGCGGTACGACGAGGGAGGGTGCTTTGACCGTATTGCTTCGGTAGTCCACCTTGTCAGATTCCAAAACGGAACAACCTGCCAGCGCAAGGGCGGTTCCCAATGCAGTCACTTGAATAATCGATTTCACAGATTTCCTCTTCTTTTTTTCCGGGGGACTTAAATCAGGCCGGTGGATTGCATGACCCGTTCCAGCATCTGCTGGTTCGGTTCGGTCAGCGTAGTCAGCGGCAGGCGCAACGCACCTTGGCTATGTCCCATGCGGGCCACGGCCCACTTTACGGGTATCGGGTTGGATTCCACAAACAGGGCTTTGTGAAGAGGTAACAACTTAAACTGGATTTCCATGGCGCGCTGGATGTCTCCAGCCATGGCCGCCATGCACAGTTCGTGCATCAGGCGCGGCGCTACGTTGGCCGTCACGCTGACGTTGCCGTGGCCACCGCACAGCATCAGGGCCACCGCAGTGGGATCGTCGCCCGAATAAATGGCGAAGTCCTTCGGTGCTTCCTTAATCAGCCACTGGGCGCGTTCGATATTGCCGGTGGCTTCCTTGATGCCCACAATGCCGGGCACCTGTGCCAGACGCAACACCGTGTCGTGTGCCATATCGGCCACCGAACGACCGGGCACGTTGTACAAAATAACAGGCAGGTCCACGGCTTCGGCGATGGCCTTGAAGTGCTGGTACTGGCCTTCTTGCGTGGGTTTGTTGTAGTAGGGAACGACCTGCAACTGGCTGTCGGCTCCGACCTTCTTGGCAAACTGGGCCAGGTTGATCGCCTCACGGGTCGAATTGGCACCACAACCCGCCATGATGGGAACGCGACCTGCGGCTTGCTCCACCGACACGCGGATGATTTCGCAATGTTCTTCCACGCTCACCGTGGGTGACTCGCCCGTGGTGCCCACCACACCAATGCAATCCGTGCCTTCGAGGATATGCCAGTCGATCAGTTTGCGAAGTGCCGGGTAGTCGACGGCTCCGTCTGGGAGCATGGGAGTGACCAGGGCGACAATGCTGCCCCGCAAGGGGCCGTGTGTTGAGTTCATGGCGTGCCAAAAGTTCGGTAATCGATCATTTTACCTAGAGTGGATGCCGTGAAACTTCCATGTCGGTTCGGGCGGGTAAAGCTGGGGCAAAAGCGGCAACACGTTGCACAAAACGGTCTGGATCGGGCAGAAATCCATTTTCGTAGGCAACGACGTGTAAGCCCTCACACAATTTCAGCAATTCGCCGGGTTGCAGCAGAAACTCGGGTCGGGCGGGTCGGCCGACGGTTTCGTTTCCAGCTGCAAAGGTTTCATACAACAGCAGACCACCGGGCACCAGGCTTTGCAACAGGACGGGTAGCAGCGCACGCCAAAGGTAGTTGGTCACGACCACGGCACCAAATTGCTGCGGGCCTTGTGGAGTCAGGAAGGGCCACGGTCCGTTTTCGATATCTGCCTGCACCAGGTGAGCGGCAGGTACATTTATTTTTGCAGCGGCAATATCCCGGTCTACGCCGATCACCGAATGGCCGCGTGACGCAAACCATTGCAGATGGCGGCCGCTGCCGCAAGCCACATCCAGCACGTCGCATCCGGGTGGCAACAAGTGGGACCAACGGCTGATCCAGGGTGAAGGGCCGCTCAATGCGTGGGCCGGGCTAGGCTGGAGCGATAGGGTCATGTGTTGGATTTAAAAGCAAGCCCAAATCTGGTTGCTAAGCTGCAGCAAAAAGTCGGGCCGGGTGTAGAGCGCAAAGACACCCGCCAGGGCGGCGATTGCCAGGATCAGCCAGAGGACTTGCCGTTTACGCTGCAGCATTTCCAATCTCGCTTCGGGTGTCGGCGTTATGTCGCCTGGGGCTGCGGGTGGCGTGTAATCGCCGCTTCCTTGATCGGCAGATTGATCAGCGCGGCGGCCACACCCAGTGCCATGGCGATGGCCCAGGCGGCGTCGTAGCTACCGGTCTTGTCATACAGGTAGCCGCCCGACCAGGCACCCATAAAGGAGCCAATCTGGTGGCCAAAAAACACCATGCCGCTCAACATGGACAGATGCGCAACGCCGAAAACCTGAGCCACCATGGCGTTGGTCACGGGTACGGTGGAGAGCCACAGCAAGCCCATGACGCTGGCAAACACATACACCGATGCGGGGGTCAGGGGCGCCAAAAGAAACAGGCCAATGGCTGCCGTGCGGGCCAGGTAAATAAAGGCCAGAATTTTGCGTTTGGCGAGGTTCTGCGCCAGAACGCCGGCGAAATACGTACCGAACACATTGAACAGCCCCACCAGCGCCAGCGCATAACTGGCTACCTGCGGCGACATGCCCTTGTCCTTGAGGTAACTCGGCAGATGCACGCCGATAAACACGACCTGAAATCCACAGACAAAGTAGCCCGCCATCAAGAGCTGAAAGCTGGGGTAGCGTAGCGCCTCACGCATGGCCTGCAGAATCGATTGCTCGCGCTTGGCGGCCCCTTGGGTAGCAAGGCCGGGTTCGCGCAGACCCCAGGCCAATGGCGCCATCAGCAAAGCCGCAAAACCCAGCAAAACCAAGGCCTGTTGCCAGCCAAACTGGTTGATCAGGAAGCCCTCGGTCGGCACCATCAGGAACTGTCCGAAGGAACCGGCCGCGGCTGTGACCCCCATGGCCCAGGAGCGCCGGTCGGCAGGCACGTTGCGGCCAATCACACCGTAGACCACGGCATAGGTGGTGCCGGACTGCGCGGTGCCAATCAACAGTCCGGTCGACAGCGCGAATGTCAATGGCGTATCGGCGTAGGCCATTCCGATGAGTCCCAGGCAATAGGCGAGCGCGCCCACCAGAATGACGCGAAACGCACCAAAACGGTCGGCCAGCATGCCGGCAAAAATGCCGGTGACGCCCCAGGAGATGTTCTGGATGGCGATTGCCATGCCAAAGCTCTGGCGGGTCCAGTTGTGGTCTTGGGTGATGGGTTGGAGCCAAAGTCCAAAGCCGTGGCGTATGCCCATCGACAGGGTGACGATGGCAGCGCCGCACACCAGTAGGCGGGTGAGAGAAATGCGAGCGTTCGTTTCGGTCATGGCGGCTAATATAGCCAAACATGGGTCAGTCTGCCGTCTGGCAGGCGACATGGGATTGTCAGCAACGGGCTGAGCTGTCTATATGTACAGTAAAAATGCAATTCCCAGACTACAATGCGCGCCATGTCAGCCAAACCACCCCAATCCAACTCCGAGTATTCCGAAGGCTCCATCCGTGTCCTCAAAGGCCTGGAGCCGGTCAAGCAGCGTCCGGGCATGTACACGCGTACCGACAACCCGTTGCACGTTATCCAGGAAGTGCTGGACAACGCCGCGGATGAGGCGCTGGCTGGCCATGGCAAGAAGATCAAGGTCATCCTGCATCTCGATGGCTCGGTGTCGATTGACGACGACGGCCGGGGCATTCCCTTCGGTATGCACCCCGAAGAAAACACCCCGGTGATCGAACTGGTGTTCACCCGCTTGCATGCGGGCATGACCAGAGCTGAATTGATCAGTGATACCTATGCTTCGGACCTTCGCATTTCTATAAACGGGAAGCCGGTTCCGCCACCTTTCCCCGGAGAACGTCTCGACCGTTGGATTTTCGAAACCGACCTGTCAAACTCATTAAAATTAGGAGAAAATATTCTGCAGATCGTACGCGGCAGCATATTCCTCACTCCAGGTCGGGTATGGAATTCTTACCTGTCAGGTGACTTCAGCGTCTCAGAACAGGCTGGATGTTTAATCCTGGACGATCCTCCTCGCAAATTGCAGCCTGGAGACTGTGCCACACATGGGTATCCATTCTATTCTGGAGAGTTCATATATAGACAAATACTTCGACTGCCTAAAGCCTGTCAAAACCATACTGTTTGGCTGGATCTAGGCGAAATCGCCAATGCCGTGGAGGTACTGGTTGATGGTGTTTCCCTAGGCAAGTGCATCCTGCCCCCCTGGCGGTACGAGTTGCCGACAACACTTCGGAACGACAGCATTAATCTGGAAATACGGGTGATCAATACCCCTCAAAACCTCTTTGGCAAGGAGAGGGTTAAGGCTGGATTACTGGGGCCAGTAACGCTGTATTGGTAATAACTGCGGAGATTGACTATTAACTTTGAGCAAGCAAATTTCAAATTAGAGAAACAGGAGATATTGGATTGAAAAAACTTCGTTATATTTTTCCAAAGACCGATAATTTCCGGGAGGAACGCCCGTTAATCTGCTGGGAGAAGATGTACGGATGGATTGACGGTTACGGGATGCTCTTTGATCCGGAGATATTAAAACTCACAGGGAAAATACCGGAATGGGAGAATGGCTTTAATGAGGAAATTAATGACGGAGACTTCATTATCTCTCCTTGTCATCAGGCATCAGCTTATTTTACCAATCAGGAATTGCCCCCTGGCATATTTGTGCGTCCAGTCTCGAATGGGAGATTACGGATTTCGGAAAAAGAGAGCTTTCTGAATCCGGTCGAAAATATGTTTTATCCAGACAAAATGGAGTACGATGTTTATGAAAACGGAATTGCCGGATGGGAAATCGGTGAAAGTCCGGTAATAAAAAGATCCGGACGCGGCATAACGGTTGGTTTTGAACTTTTTGCCATTTCTGGAAATTTTATTCATGAATGGCCAGAAAAACGTTTGCTGGTATTTGCCGACATGCTGAGTGTAATCCTGAAAGCTTCCAGTCATTGCGAAAAGGCGGCAAATTGTCCAGATAAGTCATTTGAAAAATTTCGTTTAGACTTTCAGGCATACGGGGTCAACCGTCTGTTAGTTCAGTGGCTGCTTGAGTTGGAAGGCGGGAGCAAGTCCGGTGTTGCAGAAGCGGACAAGTTTATTATGCAGGCCTTGACCGCCTTTAATGAAGGAGATAGCGAAAAAATAACGGTAAATCTCAAACAGGCATTTGAGACACTGGCTGGAATCCGCCGCGCCGTTGCGCCGGTGGAAATGAAGTTTATCGAAATTCCCCACATCGGCATATTGCTGGATGACAAAGCATTTTTTGAGTTTGAATGGCCGGAATTTTCCAGGAAGATACTGGACTCATATTTCTGCAACGCTGAACATTACGGTTTCCGGCTGGCGCTGGAGGCCGGGGCGTCCTGCTGGGAAAAACTGCTGGCGCGTTATCCTAAATTTGCTGACCGGATGAGAAAAACGCTTGCATCTGGAAACCTGGAACTTGTGAACGGGACTTTTTCGCTTCCGTATGCATTGTTGTCTCCGCTGGCGGTGCAGTATCTTCAGTTTGAGAAAGGGACACAAATATTCAAGAAACTTTTCGGAAAATCCCCCGGAACCTATCAATGTCAGGAGAATTCATTGACTTCACAGATGCCGGAGCTGCTCAAGCATTTCGGCTTTGACTACGCATTCCATATAACGCAGAACCACGGCGCCGCTCCTGCCGTGAAAGAAGATTTCATCCGTTGGACGAGTTTTGCCGGACACGGAATTGTTTCAGCATGTGTATCTTCCGAGGCGATGGGAAGGCTGGGCATCAATTACTATCTTGATCTGCCTATTCATGCTTCCAGGCTGAAGGGGAAAAATGAGCAGTTATATCCTAACTTCATGGATCTGGGTTATGTTCCTTTTCGTATTCACATGATCAGGGCTCATCACTATGCGGGCGTATGGGGCCGCTATGTGCTGCCGGCGGAAATATTCCCCGCATCTTCTTCCTGTCTCCCGGATAAATGTTATAATGCTGAAGACTACAGCCTTGCCGAAAAAGCCTTTTATGGCAACCGTACCAACATCGACGCCATCAGCCATTACGAAGACTTATTCAAGCTGTTTGCCGAGTACCGGCAGCTAAAAATCATTGGCAGCAACAGTCAGCTAAGCATGGACAGAGAGGAAAAAGCGCTCTGCTTTTACGAGGCGCATGACTGTTCTATCGTCGGTGGTCAGCGGAGAGGAGAGTTTTACGGCGGAGGCTTAAATATGGAGACGCCGCCCTGTACAAGGGACACGCTGGTGGAATCATTGCTGGAAATCAGGAATGAAACTTCTGGTGGTTTCGCACAATGTTTTAAGGCGATTCAACCGGAATCCACCCGAACACTGTTCAATGCATCGGAAGTTGTTCTGGCGTTTGCCAGGGTAAGGCATCCGGAAGGCTTTTCCGGTAAAGGCCTGCTTAAGGTTAATGAAAATTATTACGCGACGGGTGAATTTCTCGCTTTCACTTCGACCATGCCGTCCGGATGTTCTTCTGTAAAACAGCCTGTGCCATATCCTTTTAAATCATGGAAATGGGAAACAGAATGTGACGGGGAATGGATTGCAATATCATTTGCCGGAAGAACAATCAGGTTCCGGGTAATTGATAAACGCAATGGCGGATTCAGGCCATATTTCAGCAAGGCGGAAAAAGCAGGAGACTTGAATTTAATTGAAATCAGACTGGAGTCAGATTCTCTTCCGCAAACGGTCAGGCTTAGTCTGCTGTTCTCTGATTCCGGGGAGTATACCGAAATCAATCTTAACTATTCTCCCCGCTGCAATTTTACGCCGGAAGACAAATGGGATGATTATCTCGCACTGGAATTTGACTGCGGGGGGTTCGAAAAACTTTTACAGTTCAATCCGAACGTCTACAGCGTTGCGCACAAAGACAAAATATGCAGTCCATACTGTTTGACCGTTGAAACCGTCGCCGGCGGCATCGGGCTTTTGAATGAAGGAGCGGTGCTTTATGAAATTGACCGGAACTCCAAGCTTGTGCGCTGGCTGTTCCATGTTGACGGCGAAAGTGTCTGCCGGCGTCGCATGGCGGTGAATTTCGGCAGGCAGGACAATTTCCTTCTCGCTCGGGCCTGGAGCTCCGGACTTGTCCCGTTTGAAGGAAATATGCCCGATTGCTTTGCAGGAAAAGTTCCGGATGGAATCAGCATTGAAAATTTAATCGCTCCCGGAATTATCCTCATATCAAACCTGAAAAATGCGGACAATTCGTTTGCCGTCAGTAATAATTTTCATGTAGAAAACTTGTGCGGCGAGGTTGTCTCGAAAGGCGGAAAGGCAATGCTTAAACCTTTTGAAGTTGCATTAATTAAGACGAAAATAAAGATATAAAATGACAGGACGTAAAAATGCATAAGATCGACTTGGAGAAAATCCTCAAGAATATTGCAGATATCAGAATCGGTATTATCGGAGACTTCTGTCTTGATGTATACTGGAACATTGACAAGGAAAAATCCGAGATTTCCGTCGAGACAAAACTCTCGACAAAACCAGTCCAATCCCAGTTCTACAGTCTCGGTGGGGCCGGAAATATCGCAAATAATCTGAGGGCTATGGGGGTGAAGAATATTTCAGTGTTCGGAGTAACTGGCAGTGACCCTTTCGGCTGCCACATGAGATCGTTGATGAAGACACATGGAATCACTTGTAACGGACTCATCGAACAAAAAGACCAATGGAATACGCACGTCTATATCAAGCCGGTGGAAAACGGTATCGAAGGAAACCGGATTGATTTCGGCAATTACAATAATCTTTCCGATAATGTGGCTAAAAAGCTCATTTCAGCACTTAGAGGAGAAATTAAAAAACTTGACGCTGTCATAATCAACCAGCAGGTTTACGGCAGTATCCACATTTCGCAAACTCTTCAGAAGGATTTGCAGACGCTTATATCCAGCAACAAGGAAAAACTTTTCCTGCTTGACAGCCGGAGTTGCAGCGACCTCTACCAGCACACCATCAGAAAGCTGAACGCCTATGAAGCGGCCAAACTCTGCGGTCACAATTGCGAACCTGACGACATAATAGCCGTTGAAGACGCGAAATCCGCAGGTATAAAGCTCTGTAAAAAATGGAAGAAAGACCTGTTTGTCACAAGAGGCGACAGAGGCTGTCTGGTTGTTAAAGAAGGGAAAGTAACTGAAGTTTCCGGCCTTCATATCATTGAAAAAACTGATAGTGTAGGAGCCGGCGACAGTATGCTCGCCGGAATCACCGCCGCAATGGCGGTCGGAGCTGATCCTGTGACCGCCGCGACATTCGGCAACTTCGTAGCCGGAGTCACTGTTCAGAAACTTTATCAGACCGGCGTAGCCTCGCCTGAAGAGATAAGAAAAATCGGAACTGATCCGGATTACATCTTCACCCCCGAGAAAGCCGATGACATGCGCTCGGTAAAATATTACAGGAATTCGGAAATTGAGGTCGTTCGCGAACCGATATGCATTGAGAAAATATCCCATGCAATTTTTGATCACGACGGCACAATCTCCGTCCTCCGCGAAGGCTGGGAGAAGATAATGGAGCCGATGATGATGAAGGCCATTCTGGGGCCAGTCTACGCCAGGGCCGACGAATCCACTTATCACAAGGTGTTGAACCGTGTCGGTAAATTCATCGACAGCACCACCGGGATCCAGACGCTCGTACAAATGCAGGGGCTTGTGAAACTTGTGAAGGAATTCGGTTTTGTTCCGGAAAAAGAAGTCATGGACGAGTTCGGCTATAAAAAGATTTACAATGAGGCGCTTCTTGATCTGGTCAGTAAAAGAGTGGAGAAGCTTAAACGTGGCGAGCTCAACATGGATGATTTCGCAATTAAGGGCGTTGTTCCGTTCCTGCACAAGCTCCATGAATCGGGAATCAGACTTTATATGGCGAGCGGCTCGGACGAAAGTGATGTCATTGAAGAGGCGAAGGCGCTGGGATATGCCAGTCTCTTTGAGAACAGAATCTACGGAGCGGTCGGTGATGTGACCAAGGAAGCGAAGAAGATAGTGATGGACAGGATAGTCAAGGACATCGGACAGAAGAATGTCAGGCGGATTGTGGCGTTCGGGGACGGGCCGGTCGAGATCCGGGAGATCAACAAACGCGGCGGACTGGCGATCGGAGTTGCGAGCGATGAAGTGCGCAGGTTCGGATTGAACCAGCAGAAACGAAGCCGTCTGATTCGCGCCGGCGCCGACATTATCATTTCTGATTATTCACAGGCTGATATTTTAAGCAAAATACTTAAATTTTAAATTCCCGGAGAAAAGTTTATGCCATACGCAATGCTGGACAGGAACAACCTAAAGATCAAATCCTTGAATGACAGATACAGCAAGGTCAACATCGAGAGGGACTATCTGACTGTCAATTCCAAAGTCAGGCAATTCAAAGGAGGTGACTTTAAACTCCTGAAAGAGACTGCTGACAGGATAATTAAAGCCAGAAAGAACAAGAAGTCAGTGATGCTCACCTTCGGGGCTCATTCCATCAAGAACGGTCTTTCTCCTGTACTCACAAAGCTTATTGAAGACGGCTGGGTCACTCATCTTGCCACAAACGGAGCAGGAATAATCCACGACTGGGAATTCTCATATCACGGAAATAGCAGCGAGGACGTTGGAGCAAATGTCAGGAATGGTGAATTCGGGATCTGGCAGGAAACCGGTTTTTTTATAAACCTTGCGATTGTGGTCGGAGCCTATGAAGGGTTCGGATACGGTGAATCAGTCGGGGCGATGATTCAGAATGAATGTCTTAATATTCCTTCCAATAAAGAACTTTTGGCAGCGATCAGGAATATAAGGAATTTGGAAAAATCAGCGGCGGCGGCAGATTTACTTTATGTCAAAAATAATTTTCTATTGAAATCCGGGGAAATGAAAATCCCCCATCCCCATAAGAAATACAGCATTCAGGCGGCGGCATATCGTCTTGGAGTATCCTTTACCGGACACCCGATGTTTGGGCACGACATCATCTACAACCATCCCATGAATCACGGTGCTGCGATTGGAAGAACAGCTCTCCGTGATTTTTTGGTGTTCGCCAAGCAGGTCAGCAATCTTGACGGCGGGGTTTATCTTTCTGTCGGATCAGCAGTTATGTCGCCGATGATATTTGAAAAATCGCTTTCCATGTCGCAGAATCTCGCAATTCAGGAAGGAAAACATATCGATAATCATTTTATGCTTGTAGTAGATATTGCAAAGAGTACTTGGGACTGGAGCAACGCAGGTGAACCTCCGATGGACAATCCGGCATATTATCTGCGTTACTGCAAGACGTTCAGCCGGATGGGAGGGACAATGAAATATCTTTCAGCCGACAACCGCGATTTTCTGATTAACTTGCATAAATATTTAAACAGCTCAGATTGAACTTGTCGCTAACTGACCGCCTCTGGAAAATGTCATGGCGTTGTGCAGAAAGCGGTGCGGAATTTTGAAAACACTTTTAAACCAATAATAAGGTTTAGTCATGGGTAATTTTAGGCATGTGGAATGAGCATGAAAAGTGGACCGGCAAACTATAATGCCATATTCGGTATTGATAATTATAACGTATTTATTATTGTGTAAACGGCAATTAGATTAGTAGAGAGCCAATTTCAAAACTATTGGCTTTTTGCCTGTTAATAACTTTTTTTTTGCATGTCAAAACCATTTTGACACGTCCAATGCGATTTTTCCCTGAAAAAGTCGCTAAAAACTTGATTTTTGAATGTATCCTTCCATTTCCGGCTTTTCCGGATTTTTGAAATTCTCGTTGTATAATCAACACAACTCGCTTCAATTCAACATGTTGAACAACTGTTTCACCGTGATGACGATGACGCCAAACATCAGATGGCAGAACACTTTCAAATGGCCTTTGACTCTGACATGCCTGCCGCCACAATTGTCCTTCAGATCCGAGTTGGTCCGTTCTATAGTTGCACGTTCGTTATAACGCAACTTTTTTGCCGGTTCAAGCTCTGCTTCCGCGCCTCGGCGTTTGTTCGGATCAATAATCGGCACATGTCCGAACGAACGCGACATCTCATGGATCTCTGGCGCGTCATACGCGGAATCAGCCAGGTCGTAAAATATTTGTCCGACCAATCCGCAGGTTTTCTGCATCAACGGGATAGCTGCCTGACTGTCGTGCGGCGATGCCGAAGTCAGAATGGCGGAAAGCGGAATTCCGCCGTCACCCACCGTCAAATGCAGTTTGTA
>CAIJKT010001004.1 GCA_903821255.1 uncultured Lentisphaeria bacterium
CTTCGGTCCGATCCAGTTAAACGGACGGAACAGTGTGAACTTGAGCCCGTCTTTTGCGCCGTAAGCCCAGATCACGCGGTCGAGAAGCTGTTTGCTGCTGGAGTAGATCCAGCGCTGCATCCGGATCGGACCGGTGACCAGTTTGGAATTGTCTTCGTCGAAATTCTCGTCCTGGCACATGCCGTAAACTTCAGAGGTGGACGGGAACAGAATCCGTTTCTTGTATTTTACGCAATAACGGACAATGCGCAGATTTTCTTCAAAGTCCAGCTCGAATACGCGCAGCGGATTTCTGGTGTATTCGATCGGAGTCGCAATGGCGACCAGCGGCAGGACGATGTCGCATTTGCGGATGTGGTATTCGATCCATTCGCGATGGATGGAGATATCCCCTTCACGGAAAAAGAATCCGGGACGGTTCAGCAGATGGGTGATGTAGTTTGAACGCAGATCCAGTCCGTAGACTTCATATTTCCCGCTGGCCAGCAGCCGTTCGCTGAGATGGCTGCCGATAAAACCGTTTACGCCGAGAATGAGCACGCTCTTTTTCCGGCTGGCTTCTTTAAGGGTTCTGGCATCGGGGCCGAACACCATATTTTCAACGATTCTGGCTTCCGCGGCGAACTGTGAACCGGACATGAAAACGCCGTTTTCAAGCTGGGCGGATTCAATCTTAACCGCGCTTTTATTGCAGGCAATGACCAGCGGATCATAGGTAATGACCGTGCCGGGTTTGGCTTTCTTCGCGAGTTTCGTTTCGGTCACTGACCAGAAGAAACACTTCCGGTCGCCCATGAAACTGAACGCGCCGGGATAGGGACGGGTGGTGGCGCGGACCAGGTTTCTGATTTCTTTCGCAGATTTGTTCCAGTCGATTTCGCCGTCGGCAGGCTTGCGTCCGCCGAAATAAGAAGCTTTTGATTCGTCCTGTTTTTTGCGCGGGGCTTTGCCTTTTTTGACCAGCGGCAGCATTTTATCCAGCAGCACGGCGGCAGCCTTGGTGGCTTTCGCATGAACGTCTTTCGCGGTGTCGTCCGGGCCGATTGCAATCTTTTCCTGTCCGACAATGTCGCCGTTGTCCGGCTTGACGGTCATGTAATGGAGGGTGACGCCGGTTTCGGTTTCGCCGTTGATGATCGCCCAGTTGATCGGAACTCTGCCGCGGTACGCCGGGAGCAGTGAGCCGTGAAGGTTCAGGCAGCCGTGTTTCGGGATTTCGAGGATCGGGCTCTTGACCATGTCCCGGAAGTAAAATGAAAAGATGATGTCCGGCTTGATGGCTTTGATTTTTTCAACCCATACCGGATGATTGATGTCGTCCGGAGCAAACACCGGCAGACCTTCGGCACATGCCAGCTCGGCAACCGAATCAAACCAGATGTTTTCATTCGGATTGTCTTTGTGGGTGAAAACCGCCGCAACCTCAAACCCGCTTTTCAGCAGAGCCTTAATACCGACACAGCCGATATTGTGATAGCCCAGAACGACACATTTCATTTTAGCCTCCAAATATATTAAATTAATATGCTAATCAAATTCTGATAAAAAATTGTGCAAACAGCATAACATAACAGAAATAAGCGATTTTTCTATTCACGGAAAGATATTTATGAAAACAAAAGCCGGAAAAACGTGATCCGCCAGCGGTTTTTTGGGTAACCGCCGTTTTTATACATGCTTGCCTTCCCTATGGCATCCCATAAGCGCATCTTCAATTTATGGGGCAATGTCTTCGCATTCCGGGAGATTCAACAATTCGCTATCACTCTTCAGTTCCATCACCATCAAGCCGCCACTTGGAATACAAGTTCCGCTATTGTCGCTACCTATCACAAAATTTTCCCTTTTTAGTTTTAAAAATACAGATTGAAAACGGTTATTTCCTTGATTGCTGATCAGTCTCAATGCTTTCTTCCTGTCCAGGAAAATCAAATGCTCAGCCGTCCAAAGCTTATTTTCGTCAAGGTCAACAGGTATACAGGAGTACACTGTTTGTTTCCATTTTCTATAATTCTTCACCCGTACAGAATTGTCAGAAGGAGGAAATTTTTTGAAATAATAATCATCACCGGAAAAGAAAATCAATTTAGCCTGATTGCTGACCACGTCAAATTCATAAACGACATCGTCCCCCATAAGGATCAGACTATTCTCATTTTTGCCGATAATAAAAGGCGAGTACCTTTGATAAATATCTAACGTGAAAGATGGAATATCCGCCAGTTTTACCCAACTTCGGGAAGTTAAATTCAGTATCCATAACTCCATTGCCGGTGGAGTTTCCCAAGATGCCTGACCATCTGTCGACTGAATTCTCCAGACCGGCACAATCAGCCGGTTGCGAATAGCATCGGCATACATTCGGCTGAAATGGCGTAAATTGCACTTGACGAATGGATTATTATCGCTTTGATTAGATGAGTAGATTACTGAATATGATTTTTCCCGTAAATCATATTCAACTAAAAACAAAGGAGTCTTTCGGTCACCGTCACTTCCGTCATAAGACATATAAATTTTTTCATTCAGACAGGCGATGCCAGAGCAGCTTAAGCCGTTGAATTCTTTTAAAAGTACATGTTCCGGTACCGATAAATTCAAGGGAAACAGAAACAACCCTGCGGAAGTTGCCGTAATATAATATTCTTTTGAAAAACAGGCATAGTATTTATCGTTATTAAAACTTTTGATATAATCTTCTTGCCTTCCGATAATTAATTTTTTTCCTGTTTGATTGCTGAATCCCTGTTCGGGCGAAACCCGATAAAGAAACCGTTCCGCGTAGTTTATTTTCGCCGCATAAATATTTTTGCCGTCATATAGTGGTTGAGCAAAGACGGATGACTGTTCAAACCCTTCAGTGACAAGATTAAAAATACGACGAAAGACCTGACCGGGCTCTTTGGGGGGAGTTTGCACTGAAGTTTGGAGTTTTGGGAAGCATATTTTCAAGCCGCGAATGTATTGCTCTGTACCATCGATAACGTCGTTTTGGGCTGCAACAGTCATGTTTTTATCGTTTCTGGCGTCGGCCTGTACCTCTTTCAAAAAAGAGTAAATTTCCAAAGCATTACTCGCATCAGTAAAAACGATTCCAGAAAAAAGACCTTTGTCATATCCCCTCTTCTTATAGACACTGCGACATAGCTTAAGGCCGGATTGTCCGGGAGCCCTGGACATGTAGTAATCCTTCCAAAAACATATCATGGACTTCCAGTCCTGGTCCGGAATCTGATCTCGTTCAATAACTCCGATCATAAAGTCAAGATAATTTGGATCGTGAATCGAGCCGGGAAAGTTGATCGCATGCAGATGAAGTGTGCCGATAATTTTAAAATATGGAACTGAGGTTTTCTGCATTGCACAATAAAGCTCCGGCAATCCACCAGTAACCCATGGTGACCGGCCAGGCGAAAACAGTTCAAACCCTTCGTTTCCCAAAGCGGCTCCAGACGTATAAAACCGGTCAATATTGGCAACATACAGCCTTTTTAGCGGTAAACCGTATTTATGGTTGATCTCGTTATCACAGCAGACTTCGGCGACTTTTGCGATAAAGGCAAGATGTTGAACGATAATATTCATATCACCAACGGAACCGACCGCATTAATCGGCTTATAACCTCTCAACAATATCGTTGCCGTCTGCTTTCTCAACGCAATAATACGCCCTTTAAGTTGCGACGACAACCTCGTGTCAAAATAATAAGAGCTAATCTTAGCGAAAGCAGACATAGTTGTTTTAAGCTGCTGTTTTACTTCCTCTGAATTATCCTCCATTTCGAACAGAAATTCAGTGTGACCAACCGCTGCTTCCACGTCTTCCGGCAGCAAGTCTGAACCAAGACGAGATAAA
>CAIJKT010001005.1 GCA_903821255.1 uncultured Lentisphaeria bacterium
ACTGTATAAGCATACTGCGAGGCGAAGCTGAAGAAGAAGATATGCCCGAACGGCGCAACCCGGCGGGTTGAACCGTCTCAGGCGGTTTTCACCCGGCGGGTGAATGTATTGCTTTGTGCAAAGTTTTGTCTATTAAGCAGTCGCAAAAAAATGTATTGTTCAACTGCGGAATATGGGTTCAAGCATGAAATCGGGATGTTCCCTCTGCTTTCCGCTTATTTATTAAGTTCGGCTATCGCCTCAAGCACGGAACGCCTGGCGGTGCGGTAGACATTAATATCTGAAGGGTTGTCCAGTACTGCCGCAACAGATGATTTCAGTACCGATTCCGCATGTGTGACAGCTCCTGAATTATTTCCAGCCTGCTTCGCCTTTTCCACCGCCTGCCGGAGCATCCACAGATAGGCGTAATCTTCAACTCCGTCGCGCCAGGCTTCCCAGCGGCGGCTGGGGATCTGGGCTTCTTTTTTAGTCACATGCGCCGGCGCTGTTGCCGCGTCGTAGATGATGGAATAGTCATTGCGGCAGCCGTCAAAATCAGTCCAGGCGCTCAAGCCGCTGCTGGCGCGCCAGCCGGTATCCGCATAACTCCAATGCGCCGCCCCGGTCATGCCATACGCCCACGCCTGCCAGAGCATTCTGCGATAATGGCCCAGCGGCGAAAAGGTTTTGTCCGGTCCGGCACAATTATAACTTTGAATCTGCTTGCCGGCGCGTTGTTCAGATGCATAAAAATCCAGGAGTTCACGGTCCAGAGTCTGCACCATGTGCGGACACCAGATGTCCACATACGGAGCAATTTTCTTCATTCCGGCGACAGTATTGTTTGCCGTGGGGTTAACAAATATCTGCGCTTTGGGATCTGCCGCTTTGAACATCGCCAGCACGTCTTTGCCGCCGTTATCCATGAATTTATCCCCGGCTTCGTCAAGTGGATAGAATGAAAATTCATTATAGTTTACCCCGAGCTGCTTAAGATGAGCCACCCAGTCAGCGACCAGATTGCGCATGGCGTTTTTCCATTCGGGGGTGTTAATCGGAATAAATGTTGTTTCCGAGCATGCTCCGAATGGTTTGCCGGTTGTTTTACTGCCGCCGTCGCCGAAACTGCAAAAGAGCATGAATTTCTTTATTCCGGCTTTTTGGTGAAGTTTGACATCAGCATCAAATGCGGCATAATCTTTGGCGGTAATATTTCCCTGCTGGTCAAAAGCAAATTTCGGCAAATCGGCAGGATGAATCACGGCGGTATCAATGTAATGCGCCGCCAGGTCAGCCACCGCCGCTTCCGGATCGGCCTTCGTCGGCGCGAAATTAAGATACGCCCAGTTATAAGTGGATACCGGAACCGGCTGCGGAAGTGAAACCGGCAACACAGTTGCGTTAAGCGCTATTTTGTCCGTCTCTTTCCCGTCGTTCAGGGTGATCGTGCCGGTATATTCGCCTGCGGGAACATGGTTCCCTTTCACCGTAACCCAGAAAGCCCGGTTGGTGCCGGGAGCTGTCTGCACGGCCCCGTCAACCAGCGGCAGCGCGTCAGGACGCATCAGCCCGTCGTTGCATTCCACCCATTCCCCGTAGCGCAGCGTGATATCGCGGGCGGGAATTACGCCATTTTTCCCCTTGAGGTCGGAAATCGAAATGTTGCCTGCGCATGGCGTTGTCATCATGTTGAAAACGATAAACGAGGCGGATTCATATTCGTCGTTCCCCATCGTCAGGGACAGCGACTTCACTTCATTTGTGCCGGCGGCAGGTATGTCAAAGACTCCGAAATCCTGCCATTGCGGATCGGCATATACAAGCTTTGTTTTGCCCGGATGCACCGCCTGAGCTATCCGCGCGTTCAGGATTCCGGCGCGGACGCGGACCGCCTCTCTCGCCTGCTGATTCAAATCGGAACGTTCCAGTTCCTTATCAATGGCAACAAACTCCTTGAGCAATTCCGGCGCGCTGCCGGTCAGCGCTGCCTTCATCGGCGCGATTTCCCGCCGCAATGAAGAGATCTCCCGGACTCCTGTCCGCATATTCTTAATGGCATCAGCCAGACTGCCTTTAGAGCAGACGGTCCCTTGTAAAGTTACCGTTGACACCGGGAAGGCGCCTCTCGCAACTTCAATTTCATCGGCAAAGATGAAGGGGCCGTTATTCACCAGAGCAATTGCAACATAGCGCCCTTTGGTTGCCAGGTCGTTCAAATGATAAGCTGCACCGTACCGGCCGCCTTTGTCCTCCATATTACTGTCGAACCGGCTGCCTGTATAATAGAATTTTTCGCCGTCCTCACTGACAAAGAAAGCGGCATCCGGAAAGCTGACATTCCCCCTGGCTCCGCCCTGAACGCTGATGGCAATCTCGTGGATCGGTTCCACCGCGCCGAGATCAACGATAATTTCAACGGTTCCGGCATCCTGCCAGCCGACGGTGGCTTTGTCCGTCCACAGTCCGTCTCCGGCAAATATCCCGTCGGTAAGTTTTTTGTCTTCCTTACCGTCAGTGCAGAGTGCGTAATTCGGCTTTTTGGACATGGTGTATTTCCTGCCTTGGGCGATATTCGAACTGGTCAACTGCTGCTTTACCGGCACGGGCTTTCCCTCCACAATTTCCACATCATCAAACCACACGGTTCCGGATGCGTTGTGTAAATACAAAAGTACCGGCACTGTGGTGCATTTGCCGGAATTAAAAGTCACAGACACCTGTTTCCAGCCGGACGTGCCTTGAGCTAAAGGCGATACGCCGAGTTCGCCGCCGCTGTCGTTGCAGACGTAAAGTCTTGCCGCACAGGAATCGCCTTTTGCCGAAGGAACCACTTTTGCCATTTTTATCCAGACGCTGGCAGTATATTCAGTATCCGGTTTCAGCATTACCGTGCAGGCGGCACGGCTGTAGCTTTCCGCCGACTTGTGCCGGATGCAGAGCGACGCCTTGCCGGTATGAGATACCGTGTTATCAACAAATACCGGATTCTCCTCGCCGGCCGCCGCAGTTATTGCCCATTCCGGCCCGGCTTCGAAGCCCGGATTGGTTACCGCATTATCCGCATACACTTGCGGCATTGCGCAAAGGCACGCCATGGCCAGCAAGCCGGCGCTCAATTTTTTATTTATCATGATCTATGTCCGCTTCCCTGTTGTCTGTGGTTGTGCAATATCAACCCCGGCATTCCATAAGAATACGAGGAATTTTCACCGTTAAATAAGCACGTCAGTTCAAGTA
>CAIJKT010001006.1 GCA_903821255.1 uncultured Lentisphaeria bacterium
CCGCGAATACTGGGCTTACGGCGGTGATTTCGGCGACAAACCCAACGACCATAATTTCTGCACCGACGGACTGGTCTGGCCGGACCGCACCCCGCATCCGGCCATGTATGAGTTCAAGAAACTCGCCCAGCCGGTAAAACTCGAAGCCGTCGATCTCAATTCCGGCAGAATCAAAGTCACCAGCCGGGAATATTTCACCACGCTGGAGAAATTCAACATTGCCTGGGAACTCCAGGTTGACGGCGTCACCGTCCAGCACGGCAGACTGCCGGCGCTGACCACCGCGCCGCGCAAATCGGAGGAAATCCGGATTCCGGCGCTGAAACCGGAAATGAAACCGGGACAGGAATGTTTTCTGAACGTCCGTTTCACGCTGGCGAAAAAGACCGTATGGGCCGCCGCCGGGCATGAAACCGCCTGGGAACAGTTCAGGATGCCATATACCGGAGCCGCCGCGAAACCAGCGCCGGTTAAAACGGCCGGACTGGAAGTTACGGATAGCGCCAGATATATCAATATCGCCAGTAACTCCGTCAGCATCGCCTTTGACAAAAAATCAGGTTCGCTCAGTTCTTTGAAATTCAAAGGCAGGGAAACGCTGCTGTCCGGCCCGCGCGTCAATCTCTGGCGCGCCCCGACAGACAACGACGGCATCAAGGCGTATATCGGCAAATCGCAGAAGGTCGTGGAAAAATGGCTTGCCGCCGGACTCAATGAAATGACGGTCACCACCCAGTCGGTGGAGGCAGCCGCCTGCGACGATACGGTGCAGGTGGTCATTGCCCAGCGCTCCGAAAACAAAAAGACCGGGCGCGGCGTGAAGCACGTCCATTGCTACACGGTTACGCCGGACGGCAGAATCAAAGTGGACAATACCTTTGAAGTGGACAGGGAACTCGAAGACATCCCGCGCCTCGGCGTCACGCTGGAACTGCCGCTGGATCTGCGCCGGATCGAATGGTTCGGCCGCGGACCGCAGGAGAATTACTGCGACCGTGACGCCGGCTATCCGGTCGGGCGCTATGCCGCCGATGTTGACGAATTATATGTGCCGTATGTCATGCCGCAGGAATGCGGCAACCATACCGCGGTCAGATGGGCGAACATTACCGGCAAAGGCGGCGGCCTGAAAATCACCGCCCCCGAGCTCATGGATTTCTCCGCATCGCGATTCTCGGAAGCCGACTTGTTCAAGGCGCTCCACACCAATGAACTGGAGCCGCGGAATAAAGTATTCATGCATATCGATTACCGCCAGCGCGGCGTCGGCACCGCCACCTGCGGCGAAGACACCTATCCGGAATACCGCCTCGGCGGCGGCACCTACCACTTCCAGTATTATCTCGAAGTGTTTTAGAACCCTTAATTTTAACGCAAAGGCGCAAAGTCGCCAAGGAAAGCAAAATGGGAAAAACGTTTTTAAAATTTGGCGCTGCCAAACTTTTAAAAAAATTCTCTTCTTTGCGTCTTCGCGTCTTCGCGTTAAAATCTTCTTCCAAGCTTTTTATCAAATAAGAAACGAAAGATAAATTGAGAGATATAACATGCGGTATTATAAACAGACGCAAGGGTTTTCCTGCGGTCCGGCCTGCGCCAGAATGATGCTCCATACCATGGGCACCGAGGAGACCGAAGAAAAACTTATTGCCATCATGGAGGCCGCCGCTCATCAGGGCACACCGCGGGCTAACTGGCACAAGCTGGCGGCACATTACCCTCTGGACATTATTGCCCGGGAACCAGGCTCGCTGGAAGAACTGATTGAACTTAAAGCGACGGGATGGCAGATCACGCTGCTGGTACTGGCCGACGTGCCGCATTATGTGGTCTTTCTCGGCGTCCGCGACGGGCGCGTCTATATGCATGATCCATGGAGCGGGCCGAACTACAGTCTGTTGATCCGTAATTTTCTCCGCAAG
>CAIJKT010001007.1 GCA_903821255.1 uncultured Lentisphaeria bacterium
ATGGGCTATTTTATAGGCTTGGCAAGGCGTGGTGGCCGAATGGCTAGGCAGTGGTCTGCAAAACCTCGTATACCGGTTCAATTCCGGTCCGCGCCTCCAGTTTTTTATTTAGACTTGAAACTTTGCATAATCTTCCGCAGTCCGGCTGATAAGCGCTGATCAGGCCCGTAATTATGCATGGATAGTATATTTTCTTAAAAATTCCTTACATAATTCTTGCTAAATTGATAAAATATTTTATCTTTACATGCAGGCAATTTTCTAAAATTGATTTTAATGATTGAAAGTATTTTAAATATTAATTTAGCATAAGGTTAAAACAGCAATGGTCATCAGAAAAATGAATTCCATGTTTTCCCGGCATGGACGCACAATGTTCGCGATAATAACCCTTGCGGTCATAGTCTCCTTCCTGGGATTTCTGACCCCTGGATTCACGAGTCTTTTCAACCGCGGCGGACAGGATATGGCGCTCGGCTCCGTTTTCGGGCGCAAAATCACCCACGAGGAATTCCGCAACCAGGCCGGCAGGAATATGGTTATCCTGTCGCTGATCTACGGCGGCATTCCGCTCGGCAATCCCCAGCTCGATGAAATGGCCAGACAGGAAACGTTCCCGTCGCTGTGCCGGATCGAAGCCGCCACGCTGCGCGGCATCAAAGTAACCGACCAGCAGATTGCGGATTTCATCGCCAAACTGCCGGTATTTCAGGGCAAAGAGTCAAAACAGTTCGATATCGCCATTTTTCAGAGATATCTGGATAATGTGCTGAAACCCGGCGGCTTCTCGCCGCTGGACCTCGACGAAAGCGTCAGGAGTTTCCTGATGCAGCAGGCGCTGGACCAGGAAATTGAAGAAAGCATCATCGTCACCCCCGGCGAGATCAAGGCCTACTACAACCAGTTTAATGAAAAGTTTGACGTCTGGATCGGCCGGTTCAAAGTTGATGATTATATTGCCGGCGTGGCCGTTTCGGAAAAGGAGATGAAAGATTATTTCGACATCAACCGCAAGAAATTCATCATGCCAGCCAAATTCCAGGCCTCGGTAGTGGCGTTTGATTACAACAGCGGCGCGGCGGAAGCCGCGGCACAGGTCAATGCGGCCGCCGTGCAGAAATTCTACGACGACAACAAACGGCTCTTCACCCAGCCCCCCGCCGATGAAAAGCAGGAAGCGAAAGTCCAGCCTTTTGAACAGGTCAGGGAAAAAGCGAAAAAGATGCTTCAGGATAAAATCTGCGCCGATATCGCATTGAAAAGCGCCCAGATTTTCGCCCGCGACGTTTACGAGAAAGTCAGCGAAACGGAAAAAGGCGGCCAATATCAGGTTTTCAACTCTTTCATCGAAAAGAATAAATTAAAAACCGTTAAAGCTGACTGGTTTACTGCGGAAGACCAGGCGCTCGGCGAAATCAAGGAACCGGAACTGGTCAAGCAGATCGCACAGGTCTACGAGAACGTTCCCGTCTCCAATGCCGTTGCCGGAAAGAAAGCCGCATACGTGGCATTTCTCACCAGCAAACAGCCCTCCCGCCAGAAGGAATTTGACGAAGCCCGCCGCGAAGTGTTGAGCGAAATCAAGAAAGCTAAAGCGCTGAACCTCGCCACGGAAGCCGCCCGCAATGCCGCGCTGAACCTGTCCCAGGCGAAAGCCGCGGAGCGCATCAAGTCCGTCAAGGGCATCAGCGCCCCAAAATTTGAAAAGCTGGATTCGTTTATCGCCATGGACCCGCCTTACGGTCCCGAAGGCGCCAGAATTGCTAAAATCGTTGAAAATCTGCCGGTCAGCGGGGTTTCCCCGACGATCCCGTCCGAATACGGCGCATTCATTCTTTTTGTCGAAAAGCGGACGCTGCCGGATCCCGCGGAGTTTGAAAAACAGAAGAAATATATTGAATACGTCTATCATCAGAAAAAAGCAGGGGCCGCACGGGCAGCCTTTACCGCCTGGCTTCTGTCAAAATGTCAAAGCCAGGGAATTTGAAAGTTAAAAATGCAAGGAACGCCTCAATGCGATCATAGAGATTTTGCGCTGGGCAAACATATGACCGTTGAATTTTACGATTGCGACTCGCAGTTTCTGGCCGACGGGAAGAAAATGGAAAAAGCTTTTCTCGAAGCGGCCCGGGCCAGCAAAGCGACGGTTCTCGGCTCAAACTTTCACTCATTCGAACCTCAGGGCATAAGCGGGTTCGTCATTATTGCCGAATCCCATTTCTCCGTGCATACCTGGCCCGAATACGATTATGCCGCCGTGGATATTTTCACCTGCGGCGATAAAATTGACTTTAAAGCCGCGGTGGACTCGCTGACCAGAAGCATGCAGGCCGGCGGTTCCGTAATTTCCAGCCTGATGAACCGCGGCATTGTCTCCAACAACGGCGTGGAAAAGCTGGTGCCGGTATTCAAGAACTGCACCCACCTTTACGCGCTGTCCTGGAAAAAACGGTTTCAGGAAAGCAAAGCCTGGGGGCTGACCGCCTCGGTGGATATTTACAACTGCAATCACGCCATGATCACGGACCCGGAGCATATCAAGCAATTCGTCGGCAAATTATGCAAAAAGATCAAGATGAAAGCTTTCGGCGAATGCAATGTTGTCAATTTCGGCGGAAACAGGCGGGCTGCCGGGTTCAGCATGACCCAGTTGATTGAAACTTCGCTGATTTCAGGGCATTTCGCCAACGCCGCCAATGCGGCATATCTGGATATTTTCAGTTGTAAATTCTTCGAGCCGCGCACTGTGGCCGAATTCGCCACCGAATTTTTCCAGGGCAAACATTACCGGATGCAGGTCGGCCTGCGCCGCTGAACGGAGTAGTGCAAATGATTGATTTGAAAGGCAACTGGGTTACTGAAGGCAGTTCCGGATTCGCGGTTTCAATCGAAGTCGGCGAACATCTTTTCAGCAGAAAAAGCGCTTTCCAG
>CAIJKT010001008.1 GCA_903821255.1 uncultured Lentisphaeria bacterium
CCGCTGGATATCCAGGAAAAAATCATGCACTTCCGGATCGGTAAAGGACAATTTTATATATGGTTGCAATTGAGTCGCCAGTTCCAGCGCTTTGCCAGCTTTGTCTTCCGGCGTCGCTTCACGCTTGACCATATTAAATAAATCTTTCATTGAAAATTCCGGGGTGACATTCTGCTTATCAGGGGTATCGGGGTTCGCCATTTTTACAATGTTTTCACGCCGTATATCGGCAACCGCCTTAAGTAATGGATTGTTATATCCCAAAAAGACAATCAGGAAATAGTTATCAGGCTCACCCTGTATCCTGCTGCCGGCAACGGCTAATTCTTGTTGACAGTATTTCTGCATATTTTTCTTGAAATCCGTTGAATTATAATTGCTAAGCACGGTTTTTCGCAGTAAATCCAGCTTTAACCCGCACAGCCGGACACTTGCCAGCGGATGCGACGGCGCAATGGCAATATAATCTCCACTGTTGCGAAGCATATTTTCCAGTACTTTTTTAGACTCAGGATTGGGAACGGGGTTTCCCTGACTGGCTCCGGACTGAAATAAAGCATATTCCATCATCATGCTGTTGAACCAGTCTGCCGCCGCATCGCGTTCCGGCAATGCCGGATGTTTCCGGAAAAATATCCGGCTGAGTTCCAGATTTTTCAAAGCGGCTTGATAATTAAAATCGCACCATTGATTCTCGTCCCAATATAGATTAAATCGTCCCATATCAAGACAGTACCGGTTGTACATTTTCCATTCCTCAAAGGAATTGATACCGTCGGCCAGATCAAACTTATAAAATTGCCGGTTTATTTCTTCAAGGAATTTGGGACGATAGAGATTAGCCAGCCGTGCCATCTCCTGCCGGTCCCGCCGGGTTATAAACGGTCTTTTATTGTCCAGGTTCCAATCAAAATATTGATATGAATATAATCCTCGACATACCGGGAAATCGCGTTCGATTTCCTGACAAAGTCCTAGGTTTTTGGTGATTGCGGCAATCGCTTTTTGGGGAGAATTGCTGATATAACCTTCATCTCTGTTCAACGCCAACGCCGCCAGACGGCATTCCAATTTTTTCGGTTCCAGCGCAATGGCGGCATCCAGCTTACGGCGGGCGGCGGCATAATCGCCCAGACGGCTGAAGAACTGATATTCGGCAAAGAACCGCTCCGCTTCTTCGGATGCCGAAACGGTGATCTGCAGCGGACTGACTTTCAGATATTCCGCCATAGCCGTGATGGTATTCGTCGCAGTAGTCTTGGAGTCGGCAAAGCAGTTATCAAGACTAAAGCGGAACAGTTCTTTGTCGGCGGCATTGGTCATGCGCAAAATCAGGTTGACTATTTCCGCCGAACTGCCTGGAGAAAATTCCAAGCGCAGCAATCGCGCAGACGGAGCCAATGTGAACACCTGCCCGGTGATTTTGCGCTCCAGATTCACACTTTCCAGATAATCGCGTTCAAGCACGATAACGCCTGTAATTCCGCCCATGCGCCGTTCCAGATCCGCCGCGATAAACGCTTCCATATATTTGAAACGTTCCGGCACCCCGGCATCGCGTACTGTTACTATCGACAATAATATCTGTTTCTCTGGGTGTTTTATTATGTCCTGCGCCTGTCGCAACCGTTCGACGATCTCCTTGACCGCATTTTGCTCCGATAAAGCGGCATTTACCAGCCGGAAGCCGTTGCGGGCATCGTAAACTATAAGTCCGGAAACCACCGCTCCCGATTTTCCAGGCCTGGCGGTAATGACTGCAAATAAATCGGCATGAATGGTTTTGCCCATATCAACAAGATTTGAGCCGGTAAAGCCGGCGGCGGTAAGATCTCGCTCCTTGAGCACTGCTTCAATGCCGGCGCGTTCAAGGAACTCGATGCCGGAATCGCTCGACATGGCGGCAAGCACCTGATCCGCCACCGGCGCGAGTTCCGGCGCAACCGGTATCAAAGCCACCTTTGCGGCATTAACCGCCATGCAGCAGAACATAACCAGAATTAATAACAGATTTTTCATCGTACTCTTTATTTCGGCGTAACTTTATAAATATTGTTTTCGTCAACCGCAATGGCCGACTTGCCGTCCGGATGGGGAAATACCAGATGATGCCAGGTCGTAGTGGCGGCAGGCGGCATAAAAATCAGCGGGGACTGGGAAACATCCGGCAATGTCAGCAATTTAACAGTATTCTCGCCGCCGAACCAAATTTGACCGGCACGCGAAAAGAACGCCGGTTTATAAATGATTTCCCTGGGCTGGTGATATTTGGCGTCAAGACAATATTTGGCTTTGCCGTCGGAAACGGAGAAAAACATTTCCGGCTGGTCAGTTGCCAGATCATAGGTGTAATAATCCGTGTCGGCAAATGAACAGAAAATGACGCCGTTGACCACCGTCATCGGAGAATCAATTTTCCGCCCGCGAAGCCGGAAGCGGGAGGAGTTGGAAGCCAGACTGTATTCCAGTAAACCGCTGCCGTGGTTGGGCGAAAAAACCACATTGAACAGCAAACGGTTGCGGGGCCGGTCGGCAATCAGGTTATAAACGCTGAACGCCGTATTGGAATCCAGAAAATCTCTTTTGTCGTCGCGGGATGTGGAAATGTGGAGTTTCCGGTTGCCGCCGTCCGGATCGCAGGAAAAAAGGATGGTTTCACTGGCGTAACCGGAGCGCCCGGATTTTTCTTCTCCGGCGAAAACATAGATGCGACGGTTGAGGACAGCGAGGCCCATGACTACAGACGAGGGCAAATCTTTAATTTCATTAATAGTATTATCCCGCAACGACATCACATAAACTGTTTTGTTGCCGGCAATTACGGCCAGGTCGTCTTCGATGGCCAACGGCGGTTTTCGTTCCGGATTCCGGTCGGCGGATATTTCCGCCGCCGGCGTCCACGAAGTAAGCATCTGCATTTCCGCGGTTTTGACATCCAGCCGGGCAAGCGCCCAGGTTTCCCGCATACCCTCTTTTTCCTTCGTTCTCTGTGACAGCAGCAGATTGAGGTTGTTACCGTCCAGCAAGGCATTTTGAATTCCCACGCGGGATGTTTTACTCTTCTTTTCATGGAGCATGGACACGGCGGCGATTCTGCTGATACTGACATCTTCGTTGAGCGCGGCAAGCGCTTCGCGGGAGGGTTCGTTCTGTTTTAAATATGCGGCTTTGGCGAGTTTTGCGCCGAGTTCAAAAAAGAAATTACGCGCTTTGACGTCGACAAAAGCCTGTTCTTTGTATTTAAGGAGTTCCGGCGCCAGTTCAAGCACTTTTGCGGCCTTTTCATCCGGATCGGCGACGGCATTGACGGCGGCAAAAAGCGAATCCATTGTATCAACATTATAGTTAGGATTGTGAAACTCCTTTTTAATCTTCCGGGCAATATCGCTGTAATCGTTGTTTCTGCCGAGAAGATTCTCCGTTCTTATAATCCCGACAGTCTCGAAAACTTTACCGTCGATGGCGGCCGCCTGCTTGCAGTATTCAGTCATTGCACCTGCAAAGGCGGTTGGATCATATTTGTTTTTCACGGTTTCCCGCATCAATTTCAGTTGCAGCGCTTCGATCCTGAGTTGCAGCAGCGGATGGGTCGCAGCCTGGGCGATATATTCGTCGCAGACAGCCAGAACGCGTTCTCCGACGGCCTGGCTGTCAAGTGTGCTTCTATCCCGCAGATAACTCACCAGATTACTGAATTCTATCAGCAACCGGAAAAGTTTGCCGTCAAAACTGCGCGGAGCGCACCATTCCGGATGTTTTTCGGCAAATTCCCGGCTGACTTTCAGATGTTCCAAAGCAATTTTATTGCTCGCCGCCGCCCAGGCGTCGCAATCGTAATAAAGCTCAAACACACACATTCTCCAGCAGTACTGATTGTAATTCTGCCATTCAGTATAAGAATTGATACCGTTGCGGAGGTCGAACGGCGGGCCGAGACGACGGAGTTCTTCTTCATACAGCGGGCGAAATACTTCCGTCCATTTGGCCATGTCGGCAAAATCCTGCGGCGTGGAGCCTTTGCGGAAACCGGACAGGGGAAAAATATTGTAGTTGATATACAAAGAATGTTGGGTGCCAGGGAAATCCCGCTTGAATTCCTGCGCCAGATCCATGTTTTTCTGGTTGGCGGCCAGCATCCGCTTATAATTTCCGGCGGGTACTTCCGCCTGATTCAGCAGCATCTGCCACTCACGGTAATCGCGATGTTCCGGGTTCAGGGAAATCGCCGCATTCAATTTGGCTCGAGCAGCCCGATATTCTTTACGGGAATTGAAAAAACGGAACTCCTCGAAAAACCGCGCGGCTTCAGATACAGCAGAACCCGATACCGTCGGCACGGGTTCCTTTAAATACCCCGCCAGTTCTGTTACCATTTTCTCCTCCGTATTTTCGGCAAAACAATTATCCTGTTCATAGCGGAATAATTCATTATCTGTGGCGTCGGTTACACGCAAAGTCAATTTGACGATTTCCGGCGAGGAACCCGGCGCAAATTCCAGACGCAGCAGCCGCGCCGACGGTGCCAGCTTGAACATCTGCCCGGTGATTTTGCGCTCCAGATTCACGCTTTCCAGATAATCGCGTTCCAGTACCGTAACGCTTGGAATTCCACCCAGGCGGCGTTCCAGATCCGCCGCGATGAACGCCTGCCGGTATTTTAAGCGTTCCGGCACCCCGGCGTCCCGCACCGCCGCCAATGACAGCAGAATCTGTTTATCGGGATGGCTGCTGACCTCCAGAGATTTTCGCAATTGTACAATCACGGTTTTGACGCAATCATCCTGTTTTTCCGGCAGCGCGATGTTCGCCAGCCGGAAACCGTTGCGGGTATCATAGACAATCAATCCGGACGGCACTGTGCCGCCGTCTTCCTTTTTCGCCAGTTTTCCGACAATGACCGCAAACAAATCGGCATGAATGGTTTTGCCCAGGTCGGCAAGATTGCCGGCGGTAAGGCCGGAGGCGGCAAGTTTGCGTTCATTGAGCGCCGCTTCAATACTGGCGCGTTCGATAAATTCGATGCCGGGATCATTCGCCATGGCGGCAAGCGTCTGATCCGCCACCGGCGTCAGCTCCGGAACAGTTGGAATTAAAGCCACTTGCGCCGCATTTACTCCCGGCATCAACAACAGAAGCAGTAACAGGCTTAGACGTTTCACAGCGGCATAACCTTTCGGGTAATGACAAGATGATTAATCTTCTCGGATTGCGCTCCATTCATGGCAACAGGCGAGAATCCGGCAAGCCGCACCGCTTCGCCGCCGGCAATTTTTACCATGCAATCAGCCTCAAACGCAAACAGTTTTTTATCAACTCTGCAGACCCAGAATTCGCCTTTAAGTTGCGGGGTGTCGAGCCGGATCACGTCTCCGGCGGCAGCGGCAAACTGAATTTTAATGGATTGTCCATGCCCGCCGGGGTTCAGGTCTATCTCAAACAACGACTCCACTTTCTTTTTTTCCGTACGCTCGAAAGTCAACAACTCGCCATTAACCATAGCAACGCCGAGACCTTCCGGTTCAAACAGCCGTCTGGATTCCGCCAATAACGAAGTCGTTGGAATGGACGCCGGAAGATGATAAAAAAAGATTCCCAGGCCAAGCATTACCATCGCCGCAACCGCGCCGATCCATGGATATATCCTGACGAGACGGAACTTCCGCCGTTCCGGCAGTTGTCTTGCTTTGCGGAAAAATTCAGCCTTGAAATCCGCAGCCGGACGGAATCCGGCTCCGGCGTGGCGGCGTTCGTACTCGCCGGACAATCGGTTTAAATGTTCATTCATTTCAATAACTCCTTAAGCTGTTTCCCGAGGATTTTACGGGCCTTGTGCACTCTCCAGTAAAGGGTGGCCGGGCCGCAGCCGAGCAGCTCAGCCGCTTCATTGGTGGAAAGTCCTTCAAAGACGGTTAAATTCAAAGCCGAATGCAAATAGTTCGGCAAGGTACTCATGGCCGCTTCAATCACTTCACCAACGTCACGGCCATGCTCAGGCGCAGGCGCATCCGGAGCAGGTTGATTTTCAAACAATGCGGTCTCCCGTTTACGGCGGCGCAGCAGATCATATGCCTCATTACAGGCAATGCGGCAGACCCATCCGGAAATTTTATCCGGCTTCTCGCAGCGGTCAAATTTAGTCCAGGCTTTCAGCAGGGACTGCTGAATGACATCGTCAGTATCTCCGGTATTGCCTAAAATCCGGAATACCACGCGCCGCATCATCGGCAAATGGCAATTGATCAACTCTCCGAACACCAGTTCCCGGTTGTCGGACAGAACTGTTTCGCTCATAACTCCCCCGGCAAAATTATTACAGCTTCCTGCTTATTCCTCATGATCTACAATTAATATGACGCAAAAAAAACGATAATCTTGGCGGTTCTATTAAAAAAAGTGCTTTTTTTAATAGATATTTTACGGTCCAACAGTTATTGACTCATTGCTTTTACAGGTTAAATTAGAAGTTGTTTACACTTATATGAGGAGTCCAATACCCGGGGGATGAACGCAAAATGACAAAAATAATTAGATCTCTGACATGCATTATGCTGATGTTCGCAGCATATTTCCTGCACGGCGAAGACGCTCCTGTGCCGAAGCCGCCGGTTTTGGTCTATAACGGGCACTGTTACCGGCTGTTCAACGAGCGCGTCTCCTGGAATATGGCGAAAAAAAGGTGCGAGGAAATGGGCGGAAACCTGGTCAGCATCGAGACCCCTGCCGAAAACAGTTTTCTTTACGAGAATATCAAGCATATTGACGGCGTAATTTTCATCGGTGCCAACGATGAGGAAAAAAACGGAGTGTGGCGGTGGGCAGGCAGCGATAAACTGCTCAACTTTTTTCAATGGGACACCGGTCAGCCGGTCAGCGATGAAAGCGGCAAGGATTACGCGGCGTTTTCCCCTGCATCCAGAAAAGACTGCTGGGGCAATTATTACGGCACGGTATCCATTAATAAAACTCTAGGCGAAAACACCTACGGTTTTATCTGCGAATGGGAAAACGCCGAGGCCGCAAACAAATCCCTGGCTCCGGCGCCAGTCCCGCCGCCGCCAATTATGACGCCGGCAGCGTCAATACCCCAAGCCAGACCTTCAGTTTCTGCCAGGCCATTATCTGAAGATCCATTTATGCGCGCCGAGCGGCGGAAGAAGTTTATGGCACGGAACGAACAAGACCGCAAACGCTACAGCGAGGCGGAATTAAGTGAAATAGAGTCGCTTTACCAGACTGCCAACAAAAGAATTTATAGCGCGGAAGCACAGGAAAGCCTCAAAAAACTTACCAGCAAATATCCGGACGCCAACCGCACCGGTTGTGCACTGGTTTATCTGGGCCAAAATTGTCCCGACCGGCCGCAGGCGGAGGAATATCTACGCCAGGCCATCGCCAATTACGGCAACAGTTGGTACGGCAATGGCGTCCAGGTCGGAGCCTATGCAAGATTTTATCTGGCCGGATACTACCGGCAAAGCGGAAAGACCCGGGAAGCGGAAACACTGTATCAGGAAATCAAGGATAAATATCCGGATGCCGTGGCGCACAACGGCAAGCCGCTGGCAGACAGTATCCCCAAGTAACCGCAAACCGGAACGGACAGGCGGAACAATACGCCCATGATTCCGTCACGGATGTACGTACAGCCTCAAAAAAAGGCGGATTTTTTCTTGACATTTATTTTATTTGTTCTATAGTATACGCCTTGTTTAGTCTGCCCCGTGGTGTAACGGTAGCACAAGTGATTCTGGATCATTTTGTCGAGGTTCGAATCCTTGCGGGGCAGCCACTCTTTTCGATTTCCGCACATGCGGCCTGTCTTATGGTGGTTGTAGCTCAGTTGGTTAGAGCGTCTGGTTGTGGCCCAG
>CAIJKT010001009.1 GCA_903821255.1 uncultured Lentisphaeria bacterium
GATGGCATCGAAATTACACGCCCCCAGGCAGCGACCGCAGCCGACGCAATTATCAACGCTGACCCGCATCGTCTTGGACTCGGCATCGAAGAAGAGTCCATTGTTGGCACACTCCTTCAGGCACAGGAGACAGGCCCGGCATTTGGCTTCGTCAATCGCGGCTTTGCCGCTGCAGTGCTGGTCGGTCTTGCCGGCGCGGGAACCACAGCCCATGCCGATATTTTTGATTGCCCCGCCGAAACCGGTCATCTCATGCCCCTTGAAATGTGTCAAGCTGATGAAGATGTCCGCATCCATGATGGCGCGTCCTATCCTGGCCGCCTTTACATATTCACCCCCGACCACCGGAACCTCAATATCGTCGGTGCCTTTCAAGCCGTCCCCGATAAGGATTGGACAACCGACGGTCAGCGGCGTGAAGCCGTTTTCCCAGGCACACTCCAGATGCTCCAGGGCATTTTTCCGGCTCCCGGGATACATGGTGTTGCAATCGGTCAAAAAGGGCTTGCCGCCAAACTCCTTAACCACATCGGCAACCGCCCTGGAATAATTGGGGCGAAGGTAGCTGACATTGCCGAGTTCACCAAAGTGGAGCTTAATGGCAACGAACTTGCCCTCCATATTCAGAGTCTTGACACCAGCCTTTTTAATCAGCTTTTTTAATTTGGCAGGCAGCCCGTCACCAAAGGCCTTGGTCCTGAAATCAGAAAAATAAACTTTTGCCTTTTCCATGGTGCGATACTCCTGGCCATCCATTGAGGATGGCTTTTAAATTTTTCCTGACATAACTCCTGCAACGAAAACAGAAAGTGTTCCACTTGATTTGCATTTTTCTGCTTATCTGTATTCAGAGATTCAAAGTGTTAAACGAAAATTCGGACGTGCATTTTTTCAATCAAAAATACCCGAATCTTCGGGTCGCTATTTTTGAACACCTTGGCCCACACTCTTTTCAAGGTCGATGATTCTATTTTTTATTTCATCCGGAATAAGTGCTTTTAAAATCCTATTTTTTCAAAATATGAAATTCGAGCACTCTCGAAATGCTTAAAATAAACTATATTGTTCACATGTTGGAATGCATCCATATCACCCCAGACTATCGGAAGTTCAATTGTCACAGGATAATCGCCGATTAGGTCTTTCATTTTCCACCGAAGTCAGAATGTTATTTACTGCACAGATAATCGGGTACATTTTTTCAAGAATAGAGTCCAGATCTTAGAAGGTATACGAACATTGGGTTCAACGACTTACTCGCTGGAACGACTGGTTGGTAAAAATAAAGATGCTTATTATCTGAAAACCGGCCCCTACTTCCCCATTTCGAATGAGAGGCGCGGCAGATGATTTCCTTTTAAAAACCCACCGATATTTCCGCGTCCTCTCCAACAAATGGCTAGCGCTTGTTTTGTTTATAAATCAAGAAGATTAGCGCCATGGATAACTCTCATGATGTAAACTGAATTGCCACTGATTTTGTATATAACGCGGTATTTCTTATGCGTAATTTGTCTATAATTTGTACCGAAAAAGGTATTTTCAGGAATAAGGGCAAATCGCTCTGGCATAGTGTCAAGACTATAAATCCTTTCTTCTAATTCGAGAATAAAATTTTTTGCATTGTTTATGCTGTCTTCGGCTATATAGAAAAAGATATGCTCAAGGTCCTTTTGGGCATTGAACGATAAATTGACCTTATATTTCTTTGCCACGTTTAAACTCCAGGAAGAATTCTTTAGCTTCGGTAAACCTTCCTTCCTTGATATCTTCCTCTGCAGGTGCAAGTAACTTTAACAGATTGAATGCATTGGTAATCTTTTCATATTCCTTGGCATCAACCAGGACAGCTTCAGCTTTGCCATTCACCGTGAGGATGACGGGGCGTTTTGTTGTATGAATTTGGTCTAAGATGGCGTTGGTATTTCGTTTTAGATCGGTAATAGACCTTATGTCTTCAGTTATACTGATTGGCATCTTTTCACCTCATGTTATTTATTCGAATCTTATTTGATGCCATATTTTACATCATTTTAGTGCGACTTTACCAATATTATTTGTTCTTTTCAGAGCGTCGTTCTATCGCTTCGAGGTAGGACGGCCAGTTTCCCGACCGCCCCCTCACAGATCTCACTGCGTGCGGTTTTCTCGAACAAGGC
>CAIJKT010001010.1 GCA_903821255.1 uncultured Lentisphaeria bacterium
AGCTGTTTTATATTCCAGGTCAGCGGAGAATTAATCGGAGCGATCAGACGGCCATTCGCCATAACCATGTCCTTAGGGGAATTTCCCAGAAATTTCACGTCCGGCCAGCCGTCGATTTTCTTCATATTGCCTTTTTCATCATAATACGAATTTATCATTGCATTGCGCTTTTCTATAAATTCGCCAAGTTTATCGAAATAAAGCTGACTTGGGTTTATCTTATAAGCGTTGTACAAATGCAATATGGACGCAAGATTTTTCAGGTATTCAAATTCTGCGCGAACTAATTGAATGCGTTTTTTAATCTTCTCCGTATCGGCGGATTTTTCCGCGGCCTGGAGACTTTTTTCCATGACATCTATAATATCCGGAGAATAATTGTAAGCCAGCACAATCCTGGGATTGGCGGGCAGCAGATTGTGCTGCTCTTCGTTCGTGGAGACGCCTGTAAAGCTTTCCACGGAAGAATAAAGTTCGAGGCGCCCGTTTAAAGTATCGAAAAATTTCTTCATCGGCACACAGGCTTTGCCGTATGCGGCCTTGCAGAATTCGTCAACAAGTATCCCGGCCCCGGGGATTTTGTCCGTGTTTTCAAACGAACGTCCGAATGTGTAATAAGCCGGCCCTTCAATGCCGAATAATTCACCAAAGCCGCATTTATATATGCCTTTTACATTGTTTTTCACAAAGAGCTCCGCCTGGTTTCTGCAATATAGCGGAGTGCGCCGTGGAGTAAATCCGACCCTCTGGTAATCTCCCCAGTTATAAATGTATGCCATGAACCCCTGGGGTACTTTATAAGCTTTCCATTTTTCAAAAGACTCCGGAGAATATGAACAAAGTTCAACCATCACGTTTTCAGGAAATTCCTTGAAGGTGGCCGGCGGATTCAACGTAAAGGCATAGGCTAAGATCACCACTTTCCTGCCGGGTCTGTCTTTCAATAAGCGTTCAGCAAGCTTTCTGTGAAGTATCCAGAGTTTTTCATGCTCGTCTGAAGTGCCGAAAAGTTTTACGCATTCAGGGCATTCGCAAGGCATATAACCGTCCGTCTGTCCAAGTTCAACACCGTCATACCCGAGGTCAAGCCATTTAAGCATTTCCGTATATATCATATCCTGCACTTTGGGGTTGGATATGCATAGATGATTTGACGCGGGATTGCGTTTATTGCCGAGCAAAGCAAAAAATTCGGGATTGCGTTTGCCATATACATCTTTAGGAACAGCACTGTAGTACGAATGTCCTCCATACAACTTGAACCCATTGCATGAATAATAATTATTGGCTATATCATAAAACAGTTCAGTCGGCCTGCCGGTATTGAAAAGTATCAATGGTTTTTTATTTATATTCAGGTCCGCCGGGCATGATATAACAGACTGCCTGGCGGACTCAATTCCATTCGCTCCGGGAAGGAGGAATTTGACTCCGGCGTTATCCTGCAGGAACAGCGTCACAGCCTTCACCGTGCCAAGAATATAACTCGTAAAACTACTGTCTTTCTGATTAGGCAAATTGGGACGATCCGCTCCGGCAAGAATAATATTCCTGCCTGCCGCTTTATTTACATAAGCCCAGTTCTGCATATTCACTGTATCAACACCATTGGCCCGGGCAAAAGCAGTATCTCCTATGAATACTGCCGGTTTTGTTTTGTCATATCCGGATTCTTTAATTATCGGCAGACTGACGCCGGCAGCTTCAATTATACAGTTCTGGAAAAGTCTGGCGGACGCGTTTATAAAACCGTCAATATTTTTATCCTTGCCGTTCTCCGGAACCACAATCTGATAATCAGATTTTCCGTCCTTTGCAATTTCGATATCAGCGGCGCCGCAAACAGCGCAGGCAGCAGCTAATAAAGCCGTTCCGGCTAACAACATTCTTTTTATCATACAATGATTTCCCTGCTGTTTTATAAATTAATTAAAAATGATCTTTCCCGATACGTCATAGCGGTTGCGCCATGTTTTCCAGTAAATATTCGGTTCCCATATAAAGTCTAAACTGTTCTGTCCGTTTGAAATTCTTCTCATAAAATTGCCGTACCAGACATCTCCGCTCCGGGGAGCGGTTTTGAAAATCGAAAACGGTATTTTATATTCGGCTGTAATGCCGCCGCCGGCCTCATCAATTTTCCATGCAATATTAACCTGCTTATCAAGCGTGACTGCTTTGAATTCATTGGGAGCCCCAGGATTTTCTGTTTTAACTCTTTTGTATCCTGAGGCAAGCGTACCAGGATAAGCGCCGGGAAACATGTATGTTTCCTCAAGCGTTTTCGTCGGGCCGAAGAACACACTGAAAGAATTTTTAATCTTCTTTTCATCCCATTTTGCGGGTATGTATTTTTTACATTTCAAAAGGACATAAAGCGCATCCCCGTCATAGGCGACCTGAACGCTTGTTTCCGGCGTTTCCACAGCCTTGTCCATAAATAACTCCACAAATTTCTGAGGTTCAGCGTTCTGCCATACCGCCTCGTCCGGAATGCCGTCAAGCTTTATTGGCGCAGCGGATTTCACTGCTTTTATTTCCCTTGCACCTGGCATAAAATTCATCTTCCTGAAAAATGCAGTATCCCAGTCGTATGGAGTTTTAAGTTCACATTTCAAGCGTCCGCCGGTCTTCAGCGTGGCGGGCGGAACAGCGTCAAAAGATCTGCAGCCCTCATAATCTGCAATATTATTCTCTTTATTAGCAGAAGTTTTTAACGAACTTATAAAGTTATTCCGCGCATCAATAGCGTCAAGCAAAGCATCAAAAACTTTCCTGTCCGCATTTTTCCTGTATTTATCGAAAAGTTCAGCAACCAGCGCCGTCCTCTTAAGATATTCAAATTCCAGTTTCACTATTTTTATCCTGGCAATTTCTTTATTATCTTTGGCGCGACTGGATGCTTCATCAAGATATGACTGCATTTTTGCCACTGCATCAGATGGATAGCGAAGCGCCAGAATCTTCACATTACTCTGCATGTCAGTGATTTTTCCGTCAAGCGGGTTTCTGTCATTCCAGTTTACCTGGTCCTCGAAGTCCATATATATTTTAAGTCTTTCATACAGAAGCGCAAAAAACTCTTTCATCGGCTTGGATGAATTCGGATAAGCAAAATCGCAAAATTCATCTGCAAGCGCCGCCGGATCCCGCGTTGAATCTTCAAGAAGTTTACCGTAAGTATAATACACCGGGCCTTCCAGACCATGAAGTTCCCCGAATCCGCAGCGGTATATTCCCCAGATGTTATTCTTCCTGAACAGTTCGATCTGCTGTTTGCAGAATTCAGGAGCATGCTTCGGGGTAAAACCCTCTGTTCTAAAAAACCCCCAGTTATATATGTAAACCGTAAAGCCGCCCGGCACTTTGCAGTCTTTCCATTTTGCCATGAATTCGGGAGAATAAGCGCATAATTCGACAATGACATTGGAAGGAAATTCTTTGAATGTTTCAGGCGGAATCAGGGTTGGTTCATAGCTTAATATCACGACTTTTTTACCGGGCCGGTCTTTCAGCAGGCATTCAGCCATGTTTTTATGCATGATCCATAGTTTTTCAGCGAAGCTTTTAACCCCGTAGAGAGACACGCATTTCCCGCATTCGCAAGGAATAAAGCCATCACTCTGGCCGAGTTGCGCGTATTCATAACCTTCATCCAGTTTACGCAGAAGTTCTTTATATATCAGCGCTTGAACATCGGGATTTGAAAGACAATACTGAGCCCGGGTTTCATGGGTATAACGCTTGCCTTTGACCAGAGCAAAATATTCCGGATGTTCTTTGAAATACTTGCTCTGCGGTATTGCAACAGGATGCGAATGACCGCCATATGAACCGTACCTGATCGCGGGGTAAAAGTTATTCGCTATGTCATAATTCATGTCACGTCCCCGGCTGGTACAGTATTTGAAAAAGCCGGATTTGCAAATATTCAGCGCTGAGGGTAATTCGATTTCAGTCTTTTTTTGCACTGCGATGCCATTGGGGCCTGGAATCACAAAACGGGTTCCGCAATATTCTTCAAGAAAACTGGTTACCGCCTTTACCGTGCCCAGTTCATACGATGAAAAACTTTTATCCGCACGTCTGCCAACCACATCTTTGCCAATCAGAATAATATCCTGCCCTGAAGTCCTGATCACATATTCCCATGCCGCCAGCGTCTCCGCATTGATGCCGCTTGCCGATGCCTTGATTGTATCGCCAATGTATATGCCGGGTTTGGTCTTTATTGCTTTGCTTTCTTCCAATACCGGCAGTGCCGCCCCTGTAGATTCCTGGATGCAGTTCTTCAGAAGAGTGGCGGATTGTTCCCAGAAATAACTAAAAAGCGGATTTTTAGCTTTGTCCGGAATCACTATCTGGTAATCTGATTTGCCGGCAGCGGCTATTTTAAGCTGAGCTGAGGCGATTAAGGGAAACACCGAAAATAAACAAAACAGAATAGCAGAAAAATATTTGACAGACATGGAATTATCCTTATTGTTAATTTCAATATTTTGCTTTCCGTCCGGACCGGGATTATTGCTCCAGCAGATACCCGCAGCCGCAACGCTTTCTGACAGCCCGGGAATGCCGTATTAACCGGAACCGGGCCGGCACGACGCCGGAACCCGGCCATATCGGTTTTACGGCAATGTGGACGGGTCTTTTGCGATCGGGCTCCAGAAATAGGATTTGACCATAGCGAATGTCCAGCCTATTGTAGTTTCATCTGGAATAGTGCCATAAATTTTATTTGCAAGATGACCATCCGCAAAAGCAACATTGGCGCTGTTTTTATATAAGCTGCTGCCGCCGCCATGACGATAGCCGATTACGCAGTGGGTGGCTGATTTTGTTTGTGCATACTCGTCTACATATGATCCTAATAGATTTGCATCGGCGCCGCCTGCGTCGGCGACTAAACATGTTTCCGAGGGTTTCTTGAAGCCGCTTAATTTTCTCATAACTTGTTTAGTAATTGCATAAGGCGCAGTGTTGGCTACTCCGGAGTTTGCAATCAGACTGTTATAGCCGTAAGTGGCGATCGTAAGCGTCGCGTCAGCCGCCTGGGTGGGACAAGTCAGCGGATGGCGGAGTACCGGGGACACCCAGCCATAATATACCCCCCAGCCCGTTTTGGTTGTTTTAAGATACGGCTGGAGAAATCCCTCGCCCTTTCCCGCACTGTTCCAAAACGTATTCGGAGTTGCGCCATAAGTTCTTCCCTGCGGCAGATTGTCGCTGTTGTCAACAATGTAAAACTGGAATGCCTGACCGAGTTGTTTCAGGTTATTGCCACATTCCGCAGTCCTGGCTTTTTCCCGTGCCTTATTTAACGCTGGAAGCAGCATTGCCGCGAGAATTGCGATGATGGCGATCACCACCAGGAGTTCGATAAGTGTAAAAATTCCATATTCCCGATGAAGCCTGTCTGTCTGCTCGATCCCGTGTACAAATCTACTCATTTCTCAAATCCTTTCTTTTTATAAGTTTGTGGGTAACGCGGTACTGCAAACTTGCGGAATTACCCTTTGTGTATTCTGGTTAGCTCTTTTAGGCAATACAGTATTCCCATTGGAGAATTTGTAGTCACAAAAAATAGCAGGGGCGGTTTTCGGATTCTCAGGATCAAACCAGCTATTTTTAGTGATCAGCAAATCAAAAGTTTTTTCAATCAATTTGTCATACGGGAATTTTATGCCGGTAAGATTAGGCGCAAGCGGTAAATCAGCGGGCAAGCCGCTAAACCCCATTACTGAAAAATCCCGGGGTATGAGTAAATTCATATTTCTCAATACCATTGATAATAAAACTGCCGTGAAATCAGAAAAACAAACAAACACATCCGGTTTAATTTCACTCTTCAGCAAGTTAGTTAAAATCCCTTCAATATTGAGCGGATCAAGTTCAAAATAATTGATAGAGTGTAATTTATCTTTTAACAGGTTCTCTATTTCAGAAATCGTTACTGAGCGAATATCATGCTTCACTTTTTCGCTGTTTGGCACCATAATTGCGATTTTTTCGAACCCGTTCTTTAATGTGTTGTTCAACTCCTGGTAAAATGCCTCCCGCTCATTAATGCACACCGACGCAAAACCAGTCACGATTGAGTCGCCCATCCTGGCATGAGGCAGAACTACAGGTAAGCCGGTGATATGCATCTTCTTTATAATCGGTTCAGTACCAACAAAAAACGAAGATATTAAGATTATGCCGTCGAACCCTTTGTCCTTGAATATTTTTTTAATCTCTTTAAGTGAAAGATGTTCGATATAAAATCGCTCGATTTGTTCAATTTCAATCTTGCGGCGACTGGCTTCCGAGATAATTAACGACAATAAATAGGGAGATGGACTGCCAGGGACATTCATCCCTTCGGTAATTACTGCAATTTTATTTACAGCCTTTTCTTTGTTGCCCGAGACAAAAGTTCCCCGGCTGCGCATGCGGATGATCAACCCTTCGCGCTCTAACTGCTCAAAAGCTGCCCGTAAAGTCACTTTCCCTACCTGGAGATCGCGGGCAAAATCCAACTCCGGCGGAAACTTCATAGAGGCCGGATAAGTTCCGGAAAGAATATTATTCCGGATTTCTTCGTAGATTCTTTCATTCTTAAATTTTAGCTCGCCAATCATAGTATCAAGCCTTCGCTTAGTTCTAGTTGATACTATATTATACTATTTTTAACAATAAATGTCAACTGCTGAAATAAAGAAAAAGGAAAAATTGTTCCACATTACTCGCCGCCAGTCGGCATGTTCCAGCGGCGAAACCACGTCTCCGACGGGTATTCTTTATGGCAGATAAAAGCATTTAACTCATTAATTAATAATCAATAACGAAATATTAGATTGACACTTTTCCTATATATAGATAATTGATTGTTAAAT
>CAIJKT010001011.1 GCA_903821255.1 uncultured Lentisphaeria bacterium
CTGAATTTCCATTTTCTGACCAAAAGAACAATCCATACGGAAGACTATGAATGAAATATAAGCAGAATATGTGCATAATTCAAAAGCACTCTGTCAAATTTTATTGCTATATTTTAAAATGATGCTATTATTCACTATCAGGATTTAAAAATAACGGTCCTTTTTGAAGTTTTAATTCTCAATGGCGTTGAACATATATTGCTGCCGGATTCATTCCGCCGGCCTGAATTGGTAAGGGGTTTTGATGAAAATCGGGTTTAAGAAAAAAGCCAAATCCGCGGCGGAAGAGGAGCCCATGCTCCATGTCGCGGGCGAAACTCACGTAGGCCTGATTCGTGAAGTCAATGAAGACAGTTTCTGTTATATCGCCTATCCGGAAGAGCTGAATTCGCTGGCGGTGGTGGCCGACGGGATCGGCGGGCATCAGAGCGGAGACGTCGCCAGCGCCATATGCTGCGAACACTTCATCTGCGCGTGGAAGAAAAGCGATGCCGGAAATTTTTCCGCCGATTTCATGGCCGGGCATTTCATGACAAAAACAACTACTGAAGCCAACACCCTGATTTATGACGAGAACTGCCGCCGTCAACTGCCCCAGCCGATGGGAACGACGATTGTGGCAGCCATATTCACTCCGCAGTCAATTATTGTCGGTCATTCCGGCGACAGCCGGCTGTACATTCTCAGAAACGGCCTGCTGCAGCGGCTCACTGAAGATCACAGTTATGTGGCGGAACTGGTGCGCCGGAAGATCATTACCGAAAACGAAGCGGCCGGACATCCTTTTTCACATATTATTTCCAGATCACTGGGACCGGCGGCGGAAGTTGAACCTGAAGTCAATATTTTTCCGCGTCTCCCCACGGACCGTTTCATTCTTTGTTCTGACGGCCTGACCACCCATCTCTCGGAGAAAAGAATTGAAGAAATCCTGCTGTACAGCAAAACCCCGAGGGAAGCGCTCGACATGTTTATGAAAGACACGCTGATCTCCGGCGGGGAAGACAATGTGACGGTAATCTGCATTTTCAGCACGCTCGGCGCGCTGAACTGAGGCAGCCGTTAATTATTTTATCGCGGTTTTACTTTATCAGAGCTTCAGATCATCCAGGGCCGACCACGCATCGCTGCCGGTTTTCTGCTCATGGCATTTGCATTTCTTCTTATTCAAATCAATGCCGCAATGCGGGCAAATCCCTTTGCAGTCTTCACTGCACAGATAGTTAATCGGGATACTGATCAGCATTTCCTCCCGGATGTCCTCTGTAATGTCCAGTTCCGGCTCCGTCACATCTTCATAATAGCGGCAGATGGAGGAATTCTCGACCGGCTGCGTGAATTCCTTCACACAGCGTCCGCAAATGCAATGAATGGCCGTTTTAACCGATCCGGCCACGAGAACGCCGCTGTTTACCAGCGAAACGTGCAGCTTGTATGATACTTTGTCTTTAAACTGCACAAGTTCAGTATCTTCTATTTCCAGAAATGCAGGACCTTCCGTTCCGGCAAGATCCAGTTCCTGGCGCTCCAGTTGCAATACATTGATTTTAATCATAATAAACCCGTTTCAATTTTCTTTTTAATCGCCGCCACCACCGGAACCGGCACATATTGGCCGAAATCTCCGTTCAGATGGGCGACTTCCTTGACCATGCGCGAACTGACGAATGAATTTTGCGGCGTCGGCATCATAAAGATGGTTTCGCATTCCTCTTTCAGGCTGCGGTTCATCAGCGCCATCTGAAGTTCATATTCGAAATCGGAAAAAGCGCGCAGCCCGCGCAGCACCGCATTCGCCTGAAATCTGGTCAGGGCGTCAACCAGCAGCCCGTTGAAAGACACGACTCTGGCGTTGGGCAGATCACAGCAGCATTTCTCCAGCAGGGCGATCCGCTCTTCAGTCGAAAACAGCGGGTTTTTGTCAATATTGACGGCTACGCCCACGATTACGCGGTCAAACAGACGGCAGGCCCTTTCTATCAGGTCGAGATGTCCGTTCGTCACCGGATCAAAACTGCCGGGATAAAGCACTGTCTTAATTAGATTGTCTTTCATTATTACTGATCTTCCCAGATTTTATTGTTTTAGCGCAAAATATCAGGACGCCTTGCGTTTACAAATTTGCATTTCTTCAAATTAAACTGCTTTTTTGCGTTGTTTATCTTTTTTTTTACCCAAAAACACGGTACATGAATAAATAACAGTTGATTTTTCTATACGGAAATATAATTTTCTTTTTGCCGAAATCAAAGTCTTTTTACTTTATAAAACGGTTTGAGCGGAAAAATTGAGAGGTATTTTACCGGTGATGAGTATTCC
>CAIJKT010001012.1 GCA_903821255.1 uncultured Lentisphaeria bacterium
GACTGATGGGGCGTCCGCTGGAATTCGGCGTGGTTCCGACGATTCCGCGACGTGAGCTGATACCATGCGGCAGCCGCCGGCTGCTGGCGGCGGGCCGTTGTGTTTCCATCGACCGGTTAGCCAACTCCGCGCTAAGAGTGCAGGCATCCTGCATGGCAATGGGCCAGGTTGCGGGAGCGGTGGCGGCATTGGCGGCACAACATCGGCAGCCTTCATTGGAAGTTGATATTGCATTAATCAAAAATCTGCTGCTGGTGCATGGCGCCATCATTCCGCCGCGTCCCTGACACATTGCCATCATGTCCAACGGTTATTAACCGCAGGATCAAGCAAATTTAAGCTTATTTCTGAATCTTGCGACTGAGAATATTAAAATAAGACGTGTGAATAAACGTTAAATCAATGAATATTCATTGCCCTCAGTCCGACAGACTGCCGGGAATTGTCATACTACAATGTTTGTGGAATGCTCAATGTCAAAAGGATTTAATCATAAAGTCCTTACAAAGCAACGACATCCTATCAGTTCGGTTCAGCATGCCGGGGTTTGTCCACAAGCGGCAGTTGTTTACTGGCAATCGGGGCAATTCAATGCGGGCAGGGTTGCGCCGATGCGGATTTCAGGTTCAACTACAATACGGGCGTGATTTTCCGGCAGTTTCCCGCCGACCCATTGCATGGTAATTTCCATCATCCGCTGATGAGGCACGCATAATGTCGATATCGGCAGCGATAAATATTTGGTTTCCGGCAGACCGTCCCAGGAAATGAACGCCAGTTGCTCCGGCACTCTGATGCCATGCTCCTGGACATATTTGATTGCCGCCATCGTCATCTTGTCGTCATTCATGACTACCGCCAGCGGTGTTTTTCCTTTGACTGATTTGATTAACTGTGCGGCGACGGTTTCACCGGCGTTCCAGAGATCGGATACGTCCCCGGCGTCATAATATGAAATTTTCAAACCCGACAAACAAGGCGGCGCTGACATCTGTTCGAGAAATCCGAGCGGCAGAATTATCTGCTTATAGCCGCATTTAATGACGTAATCGAACACCATGGTTTTGGCTTTGGGCCGGTCAAACCCGACGGACAGGTTTTTTCCCGCAAAGGCCGTGTTCGCTGCTTCGGGCTGTTCCGCGGCAAAGTCATAAACCAGATAGTCCTCCACGGACGTAGCGGGCAGGCTTTCCAGAAGATGCTGAATGCCGTTGAATCGGAAAATGATCAGGCGGGTCACTTTGGACATCTTCAGGAACTGAATGTTTTCCATCAGATCCGCGTCATCGGCCGGCAGCACCAGGTAGCTTTTTTTCGCGATTTTCAGGTTGCGGATCAGCGTAAAAAGGGCATTGCGGTGGTGTTCCATGGGATCGTCGGAAATGATGATGGCAATTTCCTTGATGGGGCGTCCGCGCAGCGCCAGGCTCATCATATTAGGTTTAAAGCCGATGGAGCGGACATAATCCCATACCTTCCCGGCAGTTGCTTCGTTGATCCGGCGCTGCTTCCATTTATCGTTCAGGATGTAGGACACTGTGGACCTGGACAAGCCGAAATGCTCCGCGATTTCCTCTATTTTCCTGAAATTCTTTTCAAACTTGCTTGACATATATTCACCCATGTATTATAATTAGTGCTATACACATGTAGAGCATACATCCTGAAGGGGATTTTATCAAGCGGGAATTAAATGAATAAACTAAAAAAATATGCTGTGATCGATGCCCATAACCACTTGTCCGTCAATGCGGCAATGGATTTGAACCGCGCGGATGCGGAGAATGTGCTTCGTGCGGCGGACCGTCTCGGCATCGATACGCTCTGCGTTTCCATTCCGCTGACTGCGCCCTGTCCGTCGCCGGATGAATTTATCCGGGTCAACAATGCGGTTGCCGAGGGGATGCGCATGAACCGCCGTTTTCTCGGGTTCTGTTTCGTCAATCCCGGTTATCAGGACGAGGCGCTGCGGGAAGTGGAACGCTGCATCGTAAAAGAGAAGATGGCCGGCATCAAGCTTTATCATCAATATTTGATCTGCGATCCGGTCATGAAACCGCTGATGACGCTGGCCGCCGGTCTCGGCGTTCCGGTGCTGATGCATGCCGGCAAATGCACCGATGCGGAGAGTTTGAAAAGCCAGCCGCTGCTGAGCAATGCGCTGCACTTTCTGAAGGCGGCGGAAATGTTTCCGGAAACCACGCTGATTCAGGGACATATCGGCGGCGGGGGAGACTGGGAGTGGAATCTGCGCGTACTGGAAAAACGTCCTCCCAACGTATATATAGACACCAGCGGCAGCGTGATTGACCGCGGAATAGTAAGAAGGACGATTGACGCACTTGGCATCGACCATGTTTTATTTGCCACGGATGGCATATTTGAAGAAGGAGTGGGCAAAGTCATCGACGCCGGACTCCGCGAAAGCGAATATCAAAAGCTTTTCCGGGATAATTTTCAACGCATCCTAGCTATGAGGAAAGTATAAATGCTCTTCGACGTCAATACCGCCATCGGACACTGGCCGTTCCGCAAATTGCAGGACAATGATGCGCCGTCACTGCGGAAACTGCTGGAGTCACATAAAATCACCATGGCCGCTGTCGCCAATATCAATGGCATTTTCTATAAAAACACTCAGGATGCCAATCTGGAACTGGCGGAGGCGCTGGCGCCGCACCGGGACTTTTTTGTTGGCATTGCCACGCTAAATCCCGCCTATGCCGCCTGGGAGCGGGATCTTGAGTATTGCGTCCGGACGCTGGGGTTCAAGGGGCTCCGGCTGCTGCCTCAATACCACAATTATCCGGTATTTTCTCCCGAGGCAATTAACATTGCCGCCGCCGCCGCCCAATTCGATATTCCCATTCTCATTCCGCAAATGATTGTCGACAAGCGGCAGAAGCACTGGCTGGATGTTGAAACTTATGTCGATGTGCATGAACTTGGCAGACTCTGCCGGAAAGTGCCGCAGGCAAAGTTCATCCTGACCGAATACCGGATTCCGGCAAATCTGATTGACGAAAGCGGAAAACCGCTGTATTCCAACCTTTATATTGAGATATCCCGCCTGCGCTCCGCCTATATGCAGGATCTGGCAAAACTGGCACAGGCGCTGGGGAGCGATCATCTGCTGTTCGGTTCCGGCGCGCCGTTCAAGGAGATATCGCCGGCCATCCTGAAAATGCAGTGCGCCGACCTTTCCGGACAGGAAAAGGCGCAGATAAACGGACTCAATGCACATTCGCTGTTCAGTCTTTAAATAAATATAAAAATGCGAGGGGAAAATGAAAAAGTCCTATGGTTCCAGTCAGAATTTTACACTCATCGAACTCCTGGTGGTGATCGCGATCATCGCGATTTTGGCCTCAATGCTGCTGCCGGCGCTCAATAAGGCCCGCCTGACCGCGCGCGGCGCGACCTGCCTGAATAATCTGAAACAGTGCGGAACGGCGTTCGTGCAGTATGCCGATGACAACAAGGATGTGATAGCACTCGCCAGTTACACAGTTGCGGGTTCTTCGCGCCGCTGGTCCAATTATCTATGCGGCGACAAGGTTCCTGCCAGTTTCCCGGGCGGAATTAATTATCTTCTCAACCGCCAGGTCACAATCTGCCCGATGGAAGCGCCGTTCAAATACGCAACCAATGGTTACAGCTATACTTACGGCGCACTGGGCAGTGCGTCAACCAGTAATCTTGATCCGGCCATTTTCTCTCCGACCGGTTATGATCCGGCAAGCAACCGCTTTGTCGCGATGAACCGTCTGCGTCAGCCGAGCAAAATATTTTTGCTGGCCGACTCCTGGCATCAGACCTGGGGCAGTCAGAGTTACATCATTATTTTTACCTCCAGCGCCATTCCGGGGTATCTCCATTTCCGTCACCGCGATCTGGTCAATACATTATATGCCGACGGACATGTGACTCCCACCGATAAAAGCACATTTAAAGCTTTAGGCGCCGCTATCGGCTACAACCAAAACAAAGCAATCATCAGTTTCTAAATTTAACCGTAATAAGGATGGACAGATGCAAAAGACGCCGAATTATATTCTGGGATTGTCCGCATTCGCGATGTTGTTGTTTACTGCGTTCGTCGCACCGGCGGCCTCGCCTGATCTTAAATCGTTTAATGCCGCCGGTGACGCAGTGACCGACGACAGCGACGCTTTCAGCAAGGCGCTGAAGGCTGCTGAATCATCATCGCAGTTGTGCATCCCTTCAGGGAAATATCTGATCGGCTCCGTTGCGGTGCCTGCCAGTGTGAAACTGAGCTTTGCCGCCGGCGCGGTGTTGAAAATAAAGCCCGGCTGCACGCTGGAGATCAATGGCGAAATCGATGCTTCGCCGGTGGAGATATTCAACGGGCCGGGAACGGTTTCCGGCAAACCGCTCAACCATCGCATCTACCCGCAGTGGTTCGGCGCGCGCGGCGACGGCAGCACCGATGACAGCAGTGCATTGCAGAATGCCGCCGACCTGGCGTTCCGGTCTCTTGGCAGAACTCTATTTATTCCGGAAGGGCGTTATCTGTTTGCCCAAAAAATCGTCGTGAAATGCAATATTGAGTGTTCCGGCGTGCTGGTCCGGAAAATCAGGATCGATCCGAAGAAGACTGTATTTTCACATTTTATGTTTGTCGACTGGTTTTATCCGACCGAATCCGCGATGATTCACGTCGAAAATGATCAGGCGCCGGTTCAGTTGGATGAAAAGCTTTTTTACGGCATCAAGGCCGATTCATTCAAGATTCCCGTCCATGCCCGAATCCCGCTGAAGTCCGATTCTGCTAAAACCATCGATCCGGTCGAGGGCGGCACGCTGATTTTCAAGACTACGGATTTCTTTTCATCCCGCAATAGCGGCAAGGGCGACGAGTTTTATAGCCGCAATGATATCTGTAAACTGGTTTCACCCCGTGGCGACGTATTCCCGGAATTCTGTTTTTCCTACGAGAAACCGAAGAGCGCCGCGCCCTGGGACGTCAATAAAACCTACAGCAAAGGAGAATACTGCATGGTCAACGGCGAACTTTTCCAGGCCACATTTGTTTCCGGCCCCGGAACCGCGTATGTCAACCAGTACCTCGGCAAAGTTGCCATCGGCCCCTGTTCGCCGGAAAAAGGATGCAAGTTATCTTTTCAATATGCCAACGGCAAGACAGACTCCATCACCCTCTGGGTGAAAGCCGAATATTCCGTCAACTATGTTCCGCCGCAACCGCCTCTGACCATTAACGGTTTGCGGATAGAAGTATATTCAGGCGAAACGGATGAAACTTACCGTCTGCTGTGCGGCAGCGGCGTGCTGCTGTGTTCGCGCAGCAACGTCACGTTCAATCGGCTCGGCATCAGCGGCAAGGACCGTTTTCTGCTTCTCAGCGAACTGCTCGTTGTCAACCGCTGCGTGGGCGTGATTTTCAACGAAGCGCATGTTTCAGGCGCCACGTTTAACGGACTCGGTTATAATATTCTTCACAGCAATGTCGCCTGCATCGTATATAATAATTCGACCTCGGTCAACTGCCGGGACGCCATTGCCGGACGACACAGCAAAAATCTGCTGATCAACGGCGGACACTATACCCGCATCGACGATCACTACGGCAAGAATTACACGATCAGGAACGCTGTGATTAATGCGGTCAGCACCTATGTTCCGGGGTATTGCACACCTAAAGCCGATGTCTCGAAGTGGTCTTTCGTCCCTTCCAGGGCATTAAACTTCGACGGCGGCGAAATAACGCTGGAAAACTGCCGTATCTACAATTGCGACACAGTGCTTAGTATTCGCGGCGATACCGGGGATTTCTCCGGGGCGGTTTTCCTGAAAAACCTTTCAATCAACAGTTCCTGCGATGTTAATGTTTTAAGTTTCGCTCCCGATAAGAATTTCGATTTTGCACATCCCATGAGGCCTCCGCAGCATATTATTGTGGAAGACGTCAAGATCAATGCTCCGTACCGGCTGAATTTCCGGAGCGAAAGCCTGGTCCCGTGCCTGGTTACCGTCAAGGATTGCGAACGGCTCGGCAACATCACTTTCAGCCGGACGGAGTTTACCTTTTCCGGCTGTGAGTTCATCGATTCCGTTTTCAGCGCCGGTACGGGCGGGATTATCAATCTGCGGGACTGCATCTTCTCCGGCCAGATCAAAGGGCTGGCCGCCGGCAGCATCGGGTATGCCCGGAACAATCTCAGCCGCAAGGGGGCTGCCGCCGGCTTACCGCTGAACTACGTCAACCCGGCCATATTCGAGACCGGAATTGACAGCAGAAATCAAGGCAAAAAGGCTGAATAGCAGCCATATATTTAGCACACACATTAACAAATGAGGTTTTAAGATGAGCACGCTGGCATTGCTGGGCGGTAAAAAGCAGATATCACATGAACATTCAGAGATTTTTCGCTGGCCGATAGTCAATCAGGCGATGGAAGCAGGCGTACTGCAGGTGCTGCGCGACGGCAACATGTCCGGCACTGATATTACAAGAAAATTCGAGCAGGCATACGCCGGATGGACCGGGGCAAAATACGCGCTGGCGCACAGTTCCGGCACCGCTTCGCTGCAATGCGCCATGTACGGTGTCGGCCTCGGCGCCGGCGATGAGATTATCTGTCCGTCCATCACTTACTGGGCGTCATGCGTCCAGGCGCTGACGCTGGGCGCATCGGTAGTCTTTGCCGATATCGACCCGGATACGCTTTGCATTGATCCGGATGACATTGAACGGCACATTACGCCGCGCACCAAAGCCGTCATGGTGGTGCATTATTTGTCCTACCCCGCGGACATGGACCGGATCATGGCGATTGCGCGGAAGCACAATCTGAAGGTCATCGAGGACGTATCCCATGCTCACGGCGCACTTTATAAAGGTAAAATGGCCGGAACTCTCGGCGATGCCGCCGGATACTCCATGATGAGCGGCAAATCATTCGCCATCGGCGAAGGGGGGATGCTTACCACCAATGACCGGGAGGTTTATGAACGCGCAATCATCTTCGGCCACTATGAACGGCATGGCGAAGTCACCGATGAAAAACTCCGGGCCGGGGCCGGGCTCCCCTGGGGCGGCTATAAATACCGCATGCACCAGTTGTCATCGGTCGTCGGACTGGAGCAGGTGAAGAAATATCCGGCGGAAATGGCGGAAATTGATAAAGCCATGAATTATTTCTGGGATCTGCTGGAAGGCGTTCCCGGACTTGACGCCCATCGTCCGGCTAAAGATTCCGGCACCACCAAGGGCGGCTGGTATGCCTGTCACGGCATTTATAACAAAGCTGAACTCGGCGGTCTTTCCGTCAAGCGTTTCTGTGAAGCGGTCACAGCGGAAGGGGCGACGGGATTCAGCCCGGGATGCAACAAGGCCCTGCACCCGCATCCGCTTTTCCATGCAATTGACGTCTACGGCGGAAATTGCCCGAGCAACAAAGTGCCTGAAGTCGAACCTGGTTCGCTGCCGGTTACAGAAGGTATTCACGAACGCGTCTTCTCCCTTCCATGGTTCAAGAAATTCGACCGGGCGCTTATTGAAAACTATGCGGCCGCCGTCCGCAAAGTGGCGGAAAATTACGGAGAATTGCTCAGCGGCGATACTGATAAGGGATTTGAACAAGGCTGGGCTTTGACCGCAAGGAAAAAATAAGACTCCGGAATGCCGACATTATGACCGGCATTCCGATATCTTATTGATTCTTCCATAACTTTTTTATTTTGCGGAATAAACGGATCACTTTTGCAGTTCAAAGAAGAGCGAAGGACCGTCCGGCAGTTTTGCGGTGTCTACCGAGAAGGTGATTTCGCCGGCGGAAACTTTGGCCGGTTTGATCTCAAGTTTGCGATTGCCGGAGAGATCAAGCGCCCATATCTTCAATTTATCCGCATTATTATTTTTTACCGTGACAGTAAATTTACCGGTTTCAACCAGGGTCGGACTGCCGCCGATATCGCGGAGGGTAAGGCGCTCTTTTTCATCAAAGACCATTTTGTTATTCAGCGCGTCAGTCGCAAAAACCAGGACCATGCGTTCGCTGGTCTGCAATGGCTTGTTGTCATCGACACTGACCAGCGAGAGATTGCCTTTTACGCTCATTTCATCAATCTTAAGATTGCCCAGGTCGATTTTTGCTCCGGCTTCCGCGCAGATACCCTGCAGACCGGGAGTGACGACTGACATGAATTTTCTGCGGGCATCCATATAAAGCTCACCGGTGGAACTTTCAAAAATATCGTTAACCATTTTAGTGCGGTTGCCGGGTTTGACCAGATTGCGTTTCTTCAGTTCATTGACTACGGCATCGGCATCAAAGACGATATTGCCTTTTTCGCCGCTGACGCTGGCAAAACCGGCGATGTCAGTTTTGACTCCGGCGCCGCCGATACGGGGAATCTCCAGTTCATTTCTGGCTATTTCCGGACGTTTAATTTTTGCGTCAGTCGATTCCACTGAAAAACCTGAAACCAGGCATAGTTTGGATTGAGTTGAAGTAATCGCATCGCTGAATGCCTGAGTGTTGTAAATATCCTCGCTGTCGGCAACGATTCTGACTTTCGCGCCCGAACTCTTCACATCACCGCGGCGATACATGAAGAACGTCAGGAATTCCATTGCGCGCAGAACCGGGTCATGCATTGTCAGGAACGGATTAATCCGCTCAGCATTGACAATATTAACCGGCTGGGCGAAGTTAGTCAATACGTCCACACCCTGCAATGCACCGTAAGCGCCGTTGACAAAGGCCTGTTCATAGCGGTAACGGTTCCAGAAGGTATTGGCGTATTCGGTCACGGCAAAAGGTTTCTGCGCCAGCCTGCCGCCGATAGCCCAGCGGAAAATTCCGCCGCATGAGGCGATTGAACTGTCCTGAGATATCGTTGATCCCGGCTGCATATAGTTGCTGGGGTGGGCATGATAGGTATTCATGGTGACCAGATCCACCGCATTGCGCACTGCTGAATAGTGGTAATTTTTCCCCATGTTGTAAGCGCTTAACAAGCCTTTGTATCCCATCCCGCGCAGTTCGCCGCGATACCAGTTGATGGTGCTGATTTCAGTTTCCCTGACAAAACGGCCGACATCGGCGCCTTTGCCGCTTTTGCTTTGGAAATCAGCCTTGTCAAATGCCGGAATCCGGCTGAAATCTGATACATTCGGAGCATCTTTGCCCCACGCGGTTTTCAATTTATCAATCGAACTGTAGCGTTTGCGCAGGAATTCCCGCCATGCCGGCAACGCCAGAGAACCGTCAAAATCATAGATAAAAGCAAACTCCTGTTCATTGAACCCGATGATCATTGCCAGGACCGGGTCATCAATCAGCCGGGTTTTGGTGTAGGGATTTACTCTGGTAAAAAGTTTCTTCACCCCGTCGCTCCAGTTTTTTTTCACTGCCGGATCAAAGTGGATTTTATATTTAAAGTCACTCTTGCCGACAACTTTTGGACTCCACGGACTTAAAGTTGTATATCCGGTCCAACTGGACATCGCGTCAATGTTCAGATAAACTCCGTTTTCTTTAAGGCAGTAAATAAAATAATCAAATTTATCTAAATCATCAGGGTTGAAGTCGCAGTCAGTTTTGCCGCCGCGCATCAGTACCGTGTCCAGGAAATGCAGACGGGTCATATTGTAGCCGTTGTTCTTCAGTTCTCTGGCATACCCGGCAATGGCTTCATGGCTGGTCAACTGTGCGGGAGCCACTCCGCCACGGCCCCAGAATGCGTCTGTGCCTTCACATCCGGACAGGAAGCGGACCGGAGTTTCCGGATTTTTTTCAAATGCCAGTTGTCCATTCGAGTTTGCGATCACTCTTCCCTGATCTCCGGCTTTACCGGACGGCAGGAATTTCGAGCGGTCCAGCGCTGAATTTTCAACGATGCAGGGCTGGGTGGCCCGGTTAACCGGTTTCCAGACCGCATCGGCTTTGACTGTGAATTTTTCAGTTGACGGGAATTTGTATTCGGTATCGGATAAGGTGGCGGCCGCGACAATCCAGACCGGAGTGAGATTAGCGGAAATTAATTCAATTTGCTTAATTTCACCCAGGTCGGAGTTTAAGGCAAAACGTGAAACAAACATCCCGACCCTGCCGCCGCTGGTGGTAGTCCAGGTCGCGCCGACAAAGCCGTTTGAGATGCTTTTGGGAGACCACCAGTTGGAAACATCCATGCCTGATTTCACTTCAATCTGCTGTGCTTTTCCGCCGGTTCCGGTTATCTTTATCAATCCAACATTCCCTGACCCCGTATCCCAGCACAGGGTATGCAGCAGATACAGATATTTTGCCTTAGTCTTTTTATCGGCGATATCAAAAGATGCCTTTTCAATTCCGGCGGGAAACTTCAAAGACTTAATAGTGATGATGGACTTGTTATTGTTTTGAGCAGGATTAACCGGCTGGAAAGGCACATTGGCATACATCAGAGCTTTGAAGTCAAAATTTTTCCCGTCATTATCCGGGCCTTGATCTGACCAGCCGCCTTTGCCGTCCCCTTCGATTTCGTCTGCCAGACCCATATTGGCGACCTTTGCAAAATTCAGGAAAGTATCCGCTGCTTCCACTTTAAGATTGCGGAAAAACAGTTTGCCGAACGAATCCTGGAAACCAATATTAAGTACCGCGCCGGTCAGGTCTTGATTGGTGCATGGATAAAATTTGATTTCCTCCCAATCGAAAGTGCCGGTTTTGACATTAGCCTGCAACCAGTTGTTTTGATTTTTCCCGTAAGTGAGCGCAAGCATGAATTTGCCGCCATTCCAGACCGCTTTGGCAGGAGCAATGTTCTCGCCTTTGATTTGCGCTGATATTTTCAAGCGCCGTCCGGCAGTTAATGCGGCCGGAAGAGTTTTAGTTAATCCCGCAGGGCCGCCAGCTTTGGGGCGTTCTGTCAGACTGATTTCCAGCGCTTTATCCGCAATTTTAGCATTTGCCCCGTAGATGTTCCAATTTTTCAGGCTGTCACTTGAATCAAAAGAATCTTCAAAGATAACTTGTCCCATGGTCATGCTTGAAATTAAGCTTGTCATTGCCAGAACGGCCCAGCTTTTGGGATGGCGATTAGTCATTATTTATTCAATTCCTTATATTACGATGAATATTGGCAATTATTCCACATTGCGGAACAATGTTGCCGGGTTTACCAACTGAATTGATAATATTACTTTTTCTTCCTGAACATGTCAACAGCCGGTACAGAAATATCCGCGTAAATTCCACAGCATGGAATTGCCTAACGACTAAGGATGCCAAAGTCACGGCCTTCTTATGCAGACCGGCTGTTTTTTAACAAAATTGCGGAAATATTAATGAAGGCTGTTGACAAAAGATAGCGAATGACTTATAATTATAAATGAAAGAACGTTCTTGCAATCGTTCTTGCAAATTTGGGGCTTTGGAACATAATGTATAAAGTTAAGCTAAAAGACATTGCTGAACGCTCCGGGGTTGGAGTCGCCACGGTTTCGGCGGCATTGAACGGGACGGGGCGGATCAGCGACGATGTGCGCAAAAAGATTTCCGATATCGCGCAGGATATGAACTATTATCCGAACGTGGCCGCGAAACTGCTTAAGGCCAAACATCCGTCCGATATCGGGATGGTGATTTGCGAACGCCCGGATCTTGTTCCCGGTTCCGGTTTTTTTCATGGCTTGCTGATTGATTTCATTCAGGAATGCGACCGGGAAAACATTAAGACTCATATTGAGTTTATGGATCCGCAGGATAATTCGAATCACATTCCGTATTTTCTCTACGGCGGTTTCGCCGGCGGCCTGATTCACGCCGGAGTCATATTGGACAACTTGCGGGAATGGGTTGTCGCCAGGAAATTTCCGATGGTGGCGATTGATGAGCCTTATACTTACTCCGTATGGTCAAAGACCGGTGACGGGATTTTCAATGCGGCGCAATATCTGGCGGCGCGCGGTCACCGGCGGATAGCTTATCTGGGCGGTCCGCGAAAGTTCGGGTTTCATAAGCTGGCGTTTGAAGGTTTCGAACGGGCAGTTAAAGAACTGCTGCTTGATACGGATAGCGGCAGGCTGATCCATGAGTTTGCGTTGCGGGGGGATCTTGATGCGATTCAGGATGGAGTGGAATACACCCGGCAGATGCTGCGTCGCGAAAAACGGATGACGGCGATGATTTGCAATGACATGCGGCTGGTATCCTCCGCTATTCATGCGATAACTGAAGCCGGACTGAAAATTCCGGAAGATATCAGCATCATCGGCGGAGGCGGAGCCGCCTGGGAGGCCGAAAGAATTTATCCGGCAGTTACTTGCATTGAGCGCGATCTTGAAGCGATGATCAGCAGTTCGCTGACCATTTTACGGCGGCTGATGGACGGCAGGAAGATTCATGAACCGCAAATCTGGATTGAACCGAAACAGGTGCAGCGCAATACCTGCGGAGTGTGCCGCATAAAATAGAATTTGTCAGCAATATTAACGGAAAGGATTAGTTAAATGAAAACGAAGAATTTTACGCTCATCGAACTCCTCGTGGTGATCGCCATCATCGCGATTCTCGCTGGAATGCTGCTTCCGGCGCTGAATAAAGCGAGAGACAAAGCCAGGCAGTCTGATTGCGCAAACAGAATGAAACAGATTGGCACCGCTTTTGCGTTATATCAAAATGACTACGACGGCTATTATGTGCCATTCAACTTTAATAACCCGATTGACAGAAATGTA
>CAIJKT010001013.1 GCA_903821255.1 uncultured Lentisphaeria bacterium
GAGATGCGACTGCGGCGCGCAGCTTCATTCCGCGATGCAGCAGATTGTAGAGGAAGGCCGCGGGGTGGTCGTTTACATGCGCCAGGAAGGCCGCGGTATCGGGCTGGCCAATAAGATCCATGCCTACAAACTTCAGGATGAGGGTTGCGATACGGTTGAGGCGAATGAAAAGCTGGGCTTTGCGGCAGACCTCCGGGAATATGGTATCGGGGTTCAAATTCTGCTTGAACTCGGCGTCAAATCCGTCCGGCTGCTGACCAATAATCCGCGTAAACTGGTCGGGCTCAGCGGTTACGGACTGAAGGTGAATGAACGGGTCCCGATCATCATTGATCCGCAGACCCATAACCGCAAATATCTTGAAACCAAAAAGAAAAAACTGGGCCATTTATTGTAAGAAGCAGTTTATCGAATGGAAAATTACGGGAAATGCACTAAAATATAACGTCTGTATTACGGAGGAAAAGTTTATGGACAAAACAATTGGAAAAGTTTATGAAGGGAATCTGAAAGCGGACGGGCTCCGTTTCGGAATCGTTTGCAGCCGGTTTAACGAATTCTTTGTCAGCAAACTGCTGGGCGGCGCGGTGGATGCCCTTGTCCGGCACGGCGGCAGCGGCAAAAACATTCATGCCGCCTGGACTCCGGGCTCCTATGAACTGCCGTTTGTCGCTAAAAAGCTGGCGGAAAGCGGAAAATATGACGCGGTAATCGCGCTTGGCGTCGTGATTCAGGGGGCGACTCCCCATGCCGGTTATATCAACAGCGAAGTGTCAAAAGCGCTGGCGCAGATATCCCTCGATACCGGAGTGCCGGTAATTTACGGGATCATCACGGCCGACAACATCGAGCAGGCGATTGAACGCAGCGGCACCAAAGCCGGCAACAAAGGCGCTGACGCCGCGGTTGCCGCAATTGAAATGGCCAATCTGGTCAAACAGTTAGCATAAGCAGCTTTATAAATTTTGCGGTTAATTACGGAGAGATACATGTCCGCTACTCAACAACAAGACAATCCTGTCGACTCCCGCAGCCTCGGTCGGGAGTTGGCCATGCAGTTCCTTTTTCAGCAGGAATTGAACCACTGTGACGCAACCGAAGAAGTGTTCAACGAGTTTTTCGAACAAACCGGGCAGTCGCTGGAATTGAAGGAAAATCGCTATTTCCGCAAAGCCAGGGAATATGCCATGGATATTATTGCGGGGGTCGTGAAGAACCTGAAAGAAATTGATGCGCAAATACTCGCCCATTCCCAAAAGTGGGACCTGAAACGTATGGCGGTCGTGGATCTGAACATCATGCGGGTGGCAATCTATGAAATGCTGTTTGTCATGGAAGTGCCGCCGGTGGTCAGTATTAATGAAGCGGTCAAAATCACCCGCGACTACAGCGGCGAACCGTCATGCGGCTTTATGAACGGCATGCTTAACGCGGTAAAAGATTCCCTCGACCGGCCGGCCAGAAAAGCAGCGGGTAAACCATGAAGTCGATTTTTTCCATTTTCAAAAAAGGCCTCGAGAAAACGACGACCACGGTTTCACGGTCGCTGGCGGAAATCTTTGCTGGCGAAAAGAAATGGGATAAAAGTACGTTTGAGGAACTTGAGGCAATCCTGATTTCCGCCGACTTCGGGGTTCCGGCCAGTTTGAAAATCGTTGAAGATATCCGTGAACGCTATGAACGCGGACATATCAAAACTTCCGCCGATATTTTCGAGATCGCCAGAAATGAAGTGGTCAATATCTTCAGCAAAAACCGCAGGGAAGTGAATTACGCCCCGGCAGGCAAGCCGACGGTCATTCTGATGATCGGAGTCAACGGCAGCGGCAAGACCACCACCACCGGCAAACTCGCGTGGCTGTGGCAGCAGGAAGGCAAAAAGGTCATTCTGGCCGCCTGCGATACATTCCGGGCGGCAGCGGTGGGACAGTTGAATCTCTGGGGCGAAAAGACCGGCTGTTATGTCGTTTCCGCCGCCCCTAACGCCGACCCGTCCAGTGTGGCGTTTGACGCAACCCGGGCCGCACTGGCAAGAGGTGCAGACATTCTGATAATTGATACCGCCGGACGGCAGCACACCAGGAAAAACCTGATGGATGAGTTGTCCAAACTCCGCCGGACGATAGATAAAGTATATCCCGGGGCGCCTCACGAAGTCTGGCTGACCGTTGACGCCAGCCTCGGCGCGAACGCGATAAACCAGGCGCGCGAATTTTCAAAAGCCGCCGGGCTTACCGGCCTGATATTGACCAAACTTGACGGCACCGGCAAGGGCGGCATGGCCGTTGCGCTGCATCAGGAATTCGGCTATCCGGTGTTCTTTGCCGGGCTGGGCGAGAAGCCTGAAGACCTGCAGCCATTCGACCCGGAATTTTATGCCGCCGCAATTTTCGAATCAGCCGGGAAATAGGAGTCCGGCTTTTCGGCGGGGAAAGAATATTGAAGGGGAGAAGAAATGAGAAAGATTTTCGGGTATCTATTCCTGGGCGCGGCGGTTTTTCTCGCGGCGGTAAATTTACATGCGGAAGAAGTTGAACTTCAAAAATTACTGCAAGCGGAAGAACTGTCTTTGTGGCACATGGAGGCTGAAGATATTTTTACGCTTTTCCCTCAAAGAAGTCTTTTTTACTGGAATGATTCAGCCAAAACAGCGCTTTTATTTTCTTTCAGGAATAAGCAGCACCAGATGACTTTTGCCGGATTCAAGGTGTACAATGTGTCGCTTTTATTCAAAGATTCCGATCTCTCCCGTATCTATATTTCTTTTTACAACCGCAGCGACGCAGGCGAGTTAGATAATAAAACCTTTAATGAAATGCTCAATAACGTCGAACAAGCCGTGATGAAAATTGCCGCAGGCAAAACCGGCAGTCAATCAACCATGCCTCTTTCCGCCGCCAAAAAAATATATGTTAAAAACTATTTTTGCGATGATTATCTCTTGAGGCTGGAATGGAGTTATACCGAAAATACCACCGCTTATCATGCCGAATTCATAACTTTGACGATCCTGCCGCCGGACCAGAATGAATCCGTGAAAATCAATACCGCCTTGACAACATTTGACCTGAAGCGCAGAGTTCAAGCCAATGATGACGGAGACCGCTTTCTAGAAGTTCCGGCCACTACTCAGACGGCTCGCGGACAAGGCATTGCGGCGACTGCGGAGCGGGTGATGCGTTATTACGGAGCCACTTCAGTCAACCAGAATATCCTGCTTGAACTGGCCAATTCCAATCAAGGCAGCAATCTGGAGAAAATGAGGAAAGCTATCAGGCAAACTACTGATTTACTTAAAATCAAGTACAATTCTCTTTATATAAATCAATATCTAAAGAAGAAAACCGGACTGATCAAGCTGGTTGAATTATACAATACCGAAGCCGCCAGAAGCAATGCTGATAAAATCGATCTCACAAAATTTACCAAATCCGGCAATGGAAAATCATATGACACGCGCGCAATTCTGCTGGCAATGACGCCGGAACTTTATAAATTCGCCCGCAGTCGGGAAATAATCGGCTTTACTAAGTTTAAAAGAGACGTCATAACCAATATAGACTCAGGGGTTCCGCTAGTCTGGGCCAGGCTGACCTCGATATTTCCTATTCCGGACAAGCCGCGCAGAGGCATCGGCTACCATGTACAATTGATAACCGGCTACAACGTGAAAGAAAATGCAGTCATTTATTCCGATTCATGGGGTCCAAGGAACGAAAAAAAGAAAATGAGCTGGGAGGAGGCCTGGTCTATTTCTCTGGACATCTCAACTTATACTCCGATGCTGGATTGGAAGCCGTCTGGAGACAATCTATCATGAGACTGTTTTACACAAAAGAAAAAAACGTGAACAGATTTGTCTGTTACGGCATTTCTTGTATATGTTTGCTCCTGCTTTGCGCGGATTCGTTTGCCCAGACGGAAATCAGCGGCATCCTGAAAACAGAAAAAGCTGTATGGGAGACTTCCGCAAAGGACCTCGCTGCCCAATTTCCCGATAAAGAACTTTTCCAGTGGGTGGATTCTGCAAAAACCGGATTAAGATATTCCGCGGACGCCGGACTGGACAAAATGACCTTTTCCGGATTGCCGGTTTACGAAGCCATTTTCAGCTTAAAAAATGACAAGATCTCCAGGATTTATCTTTCGCTGTTCAACCGTGGCGATGCAAGCCGCCTGGCGAAAACCGATTATAATGAACTGCTCAAAAAACTGAATGACGCTTTGGATAGATTGACCGGCAGGAAGCCCGGCAAAGAGACTCTGGTTTTAATCGGCGACAAACGGATTTATGCCAAAATGTGGAACTGCAAAAACTACGAATGCGAACTGAAATGGAGCGATAACGGATTAGCCGGCATAAATTTCATGGCCGAATTTATTACCCTGAACATTTTGCCGCCGGCACAGGGAGCGGAGTCTTTAAAAATAGACCAGGGACTGACTAAAAAAGTGCTGGCGGGAAGAGTCAAAATCAATGATGCCGGCGACCACAGCCTTGAAGTCCCGATGGTTGATCAGGGCAATAAAGGCTATTGCGTCGCGGCGGTTGCCGAGCGGGTGCTGAAGTATTACGGCTCGAAAATTGATCAGCACATCCTGGCGGAGGTGACCAATATGCCGGAAGGCGGCGGCGCAACACTTGTTGACATTGAAAAAGCCGCGGCAAACTGCGCATCGAAAATCAACGTTAAGTATTCAAAGCTTTACTATAACGACGACATGTATAATTTTGTCAACTTCAATAAGATGATTACCATGTACAACATGGAAGCCGCAAGAGCCGGTTCAAAAGCGATTGCCATTGACAAATACCTGGTGACAACTGAAGGACAAACCGTGTACGACCTCAGCGGGATTACTTCTGCGATGAATCCTGACCTCTATAAAAAAGTCCGCCTGAAAGACGGCATAAATTTTAAGAAATTTCAAAGAGACGTCACCGGGAATATCAATGCCGGCATCCCGTTGCTCTGGGCGGTCAAGCTGGGGATTATCAAAGAGGAAAGTCTGCCGCAGCAACTGGGAATGCACATGCGGCTGATTACCGGATACAACGACAAAGAGAAGAAAATCATCTATAGCGATTCCTGGGGCACCGGTCACGAATACAAGAAAATGGGCTGGGAAGACGCCTGGACTATAACTACATTTACCGGGCTGTTTGCCCCGCGTCTGGAGAAATAATCATGCAGGATAAGACATCTGAGTACATGAAGGAAGCAATCGCCCTGGCCGAAAAAGCATGGGGCATGACCAGTCCGAACCCGCTGGTCGGCGCGGTTATCGTCAAAGACGGCGAAATCGCCGGACGCGGCTTTCATGAGCAGGCCGGAAAGCCTCATGCCGAAATCAACGCGCTGGCAGACGCCGGAGAAGTACCGCCCAAGGCGGACTTGTATGTAACGCTTGAGCCGTGTTCCACCTGCGGACGGACCCCGCCTTGTACGGAAGCAATTATCCGGGCCGGCATCGGGCGGGTTTTTATCGGTTCCCTGGATCCGAATCCCGCTCACGCCGGGCGCGGCGTGGACATTCTAAAAAATGCCGGGATTGAGGTTTTTACAGGAATAGAGAAGGCTTCGTGCGATGCCATTAACGAAGCCTTTTTTAAGTGGATTACTGCCAAAACACCTTTCGTTATTCTAAAAATGGCGATGACTCTGGATGGAAAAATAGCCACTAAAGACGGGCTGTCGAAATGGATTACCGGCCCGGCTGCCCGGCTGCGTGTGCAACGTTTACGCCAATGGGCGGATGCCATTCTGGTCGGCGGCAATACTGCCCGGAATGATCATCCGTCGCTGACGGTGCGCGACATTCCCGGCTGGCGGCAGCCGCGGCGGCTTGTCGCTTCAAAAACGCTGACTCCGGAAGCACTGA
>CAIJKT010001014.1 GCA_903821255.1 uncultured Lentisphaeria bacterium
ATCCGAAAACAAGCTCATTTTCCTTGTCATATCCCAAATAAACTAACATGGGATTTTTATTGCTTGAAAAGAATTCGTACTCAATCTCTTTTGAAATCTTCAAATTAAACTCTTTAACTTTTCCAATCAATTTTTCCTCATCCTTTTTGCCTAAACTATTACTTCCAGATTCCTTTCCCCATCTTAACAGTTTCAATTTTTTAAAGTTTTCAGGCTTGCATTTGAATTTAAAGATAGAATGGTCATCGATAAAGCTGCTAGACTCCTCTATCTTCAATTCAGATATACAATCTGATGGATGCGAATTAAAAACTCTAAAAAATTTTGCTTCCGGCTTACCGTCTTGATATAACCTGTACGAAATAAAACCCAGTAATGCAGCAACAATGAAAATAACTATTCCGCACCCTGCAAAAAATATTTTTAATGATTTTCTCATTTATGGTTGCTTTTGCATTATTTGCTTTTAATTCTGATTGATGCGCTGTTGCCGTGGGCATCGAGTCCTTCCATTCGGGCAAAACATTCCACCGCTTTGACTTCTTTTTTCAGCGCGGCTTTCGAATACTGGATGATGCTGGAACGGCGGAAGAAGCCTTCGACCGACAGCCCGCTGAAATATTTGGCGCTGCCGGCGGTCGGCAGCACATGGCTCGGGCCGGCGCAGAAATCGCCGATCGGCTCGGGAGTCCATGGGCCGAGAAAGATCGCCCCTGCGGCCTTGATTTTGGCGGCGACTCCGGCAGCCTTGCGGCACATGATCTCCAGATGCTCCGGCGCATAACGGCCGGCGATCTCCGCCGCCTGTTTAATGTCTTTTACCTCAATCAGGAAGACTCCGTTTTTCAACACCTTGTCAACGGCGTCCGGGCGGCTCAAAGATGCCTTCTGGCGCATGACGGCTTTTTCGACTTCGTCGACCAGCGCGGCGTCTGTGCAGAGCAGCACCGCCTGCTCCAGTCCGCTGCCGTGTTCCGCCTGCGACAGCAGATCGGCGGCAATAAATTCAGGATTGCAACTGTCGTCGGCAATGACCATGATCTCCGACGGTCCGGCGACCATATCCAGCGCGACTTCGCCGTAAACCAGCTTTTTGGCCGCAGTCACATAGGCGTTGCCGGGGCCGACGATTTTTTCAACTTTGCGAATGGTTTCCGTGCCGTAGGCCATGGCGGCAATGCCGTAAACACCGCCGAGGCGGTAAATTTCATTGATTCCGACCCGGCTCATGGCGTAGAGCACCGCGGGATGCACTTTCCCGTCTTTCCCCGCGGGAGTGACGGCGACAATTTCCCGGACTCCGGCAGCTTTGGCGATCCCGGCGGTATGAATCACGGTTGAAACCAGCGGCGCGGTGCCTCCCGGAATATATACGCCCACGCGGTCCATCGGCTGAAAACGCTCTCCGACAGTTACGCCGGGGCGCGGCGAATGACTCCAGGCTTTCGGGATGCGCAGTCTGGCAAAAGTTTTGATGTTGGCCAGCGCGGTTTTGACCGCGGCTTTCTCCGCAGTTCCGACTTGAGCCGCCGCCGCTTTGATTTCGGCATCTGAAACCTGGAATTCAGACGGCTTCAGGTCGGCATGATCGAATTTTTTGGCATACTTGACAATTGCGGCGTTGCCGTTATGCTTGACGTCAGCCAGAATTTCCCGGACGGATTGTTCTATTTCCGGCGGGTAGGACGGACGGCAGTAGAGCGCCTGCAGCGCCTCTTCAAAATTTTTCTGCTTAAAGCTAATCTTGATCATATTCTAAATCCCTTCAGCTAAAGAACTGTTTCAGTCCAGATTAATAAGTATATTGTCAATCAGGCGGGTTGCGCCGAAATAAGCGGCCGCCGCGATCAGCAGGCAGCGGGTCGCCGCCGATGCCGGTTCCAGATTGTCCGCATCGCGGACTTCAACATAATCGACTCTGCCGTCGGATGCGGTAATTTTCTCCGCGATTTGTTCCGCGATGCCGGAAATTTTTCCGCCTTCCACCTTAATCCGCGCATGCGCATCGCGCAGCGCGGCAGATATGGACAGAGCGCGAGTTCTTTCGTCCGCGCTCAGGTATTTATTCCTGGAAGACATGGCCAGACCGTCGGCCTCCCTGACAATCGGAGCGACGACGATTTCAACCGGAAAGTTCAGGTCGCGGGCCATGCGTTTAATGATCATTGCCTGCTGGGCGTCTTTCTGTCCGAAGATTGCGACATCCGGCAGCGTCGCGTTAAAAAGTTTTGCCACGACAGTCGTGACGCCCCGGAAGTGAGCGGGACGGCTCTGGCCGCAAAGACCCTGCGACAGTTTTTCTTCAATTACCCAGGCGCTACGGTCGGGGAAATACATTTCATCCGGCGACGGGGCGAAAACCGCATCGACGCCGCGTTTTTCACACAAGCTCCAGTCCTGGTCGAAATCCCTGGGATATTTCGCCAGATCCTCATTCGGTCCGAACTGTGTCGGATTGACGAAAATCGTCACAATCACGACATCCGCCAAGTTATGGGCCCGGTCTATCAGCGACATATGGCCTTCATGCAGAAAGCCCATCGTCGGCACGACGCCGATTTTTTGTCTATGGTGGGCGGCGGCCTTCGAGAACTGCTGCATTTCCGCGATAGTTTTAATCAGTTTCATAATCAGAGATTCCTTATTAAAATAAAACAGGGCCGGAGCGATTAACTCAGGCCCGGTTGTGATACATGCAAATCCTGAATTTACGCTTTTACAGCTCCATCATCCAATGGTGGGTATCAGGAATTTCACCATATTGAATACCGGTCACCCGGTCGTAAATTTTCCTGAGCACCGGCCCCATCGTTTCAGTATTATAAGCATATACTTTATCGCCGTGATAAATTTTGGCGACCGGCGTGATGACTACGGCGGTGCCGCAGGCACCGACTTCGGCAAAACTATCCAGTTCGGTTTCCGGAACCGGGCGTCTCTCCACCGTGATGCCCAGATCTTCAGCGATTGTCATCAGCGATTTATTGGTGATGCTCGGCAGAATTGACGGAGATTCAGGAGTGACATATCTGCCGTCCCGGGTAATCGCCATAAAATTGCTGGTGCCGAACTCCTCAATAAACGAATGTGTTTTGGAATCCAGAAAGAGCGCGACCTGACAGCCGTGTTTCTTGGCGATCTTCGACGGCAGCAGGCTGGCGGCATAATTGCCGGCAACCTTGGTGTGCCCGGTGCCGCAGGGCGCCGCGCGGTCGATATTGTCGACTATCATGGCTTCCACCGGCTTGATGCCGCCTTTATAATAAGGACCTACCGGAACGACCATCACGATGAATTCATAGTTTTCGCTGGCGGAAATCCCGATTTGCGGACTGGTTCCGACAACCACCGGACGGATATAAAGCGAGCCGCCGGTGCCGTAGGGCGGCACATAATCAATATTATCACGGATAACAGTTTTAACCGCATCGATGAATGTCGCCTCGGGGATCTCCGGCATCAGCAGATGACGGAGCGAACTATTCAGCCGCCGGGCATTTTCCTCAGGACGGAATACCTGCACTTTCCCGTCTTTGCAGGAAAACGCTTTCAAGCCTTCAAATACCGCCTGTCCATAGTGCATGCAGTTCGCGGCTACTGAAAGCTCGATCTTATAGTCATTGTACAGGCGGCCTTCTCCCCATTGTCCGTTCTCATAAGTGAAACGGATGTTCGACTTGGTCGGGAGGAACTCAAAACCAAGTTTTGTCCACTCGATGTTCATAATAATATCCATAATGTTAATGATGAAACCGGATTTCTTTACAAGCAAGTTCCGGGCAAAACTCTTTTTATTGAAAAATTACCCCGGACAGGCAATTTATCGAAAAATCTGTTTTCAGGCCTGGAAAATACCGTTTAACCTTGAAATCTAAGAAATCAATTCATAAAAATAAAAAAAATCGTAAAAAAATGCATCAAAACAACGTACTATAACTTTACAACCGCAATTATCAATATAAAGTTATATAAATCAAAATTCATTATTTAAAAAAATCTTAATACTTAATAACAAGGTGGAGATAGAAAGATGAAAATGTGGAAGCATTTATTCCTCGCGTTGATGGTAGTGGCAGTTGTTGGAACAACGGGTGCCGGTTGCAGTCTGTTTGACAATTCCGATCCTAAACAGCTTACCGGGACAATTCCTCCTCCGATTGGCGGAGATCCCGATGAAGGCCTGGACGTTAAAGGCGATAAAGATCTCGGCGGCTTGAAGAATGGAGCAGGAGAAGGCACTTTCGGCAAGATCCCGGGCGAATTTTCCGCCGATCCGCGTTATGCCGGGCTGCTCAAACCGGTTTACTTTGATTTCGACAAAGATAACATCAAGGCCGGCGAACAGGGCAAGATTGCCGCAGGCGCCAAATTCCTGCAGGAACATGCTGATTCAGTCATGATCATTGAAGGTAACTGCGATGACCGCGGCACTGAAGAATACAACCGCGCCCTTGGCGAAAGACGTGCCATCGCGGTCAGAAATGCACTGCAGGCCGCAGGCGTTCAGGATGACCGCATGAAGACCATCAGCTACGGCAAAGACCGTCCGGCTGTTGAAGGCTCTTCTGAAGAAGCCAGAGCTAAAAATCGCCGCGGCGAGCTGGTCCCGGCAATCAAGAATAAATAAATGATGATTTAATTTAAATCCCGGGTAGCCAATGCCCGGGTTTTTTTTTCCCGCCGGAATTTTTTTGAAATCACGTAATTGGAATACTTAAAATAATCACACAAAGGAACGAATTATGAGCAAGATTCATGCGGAACATGTTTTTACCTCCGAATCAGTTTCGGAAGGACATCCCGATAAAGTTTGC
>CAIJKT010001015.1 GCA_903821255.1 uncultured Lentisphaeria bacterium
AAATTCAATTTAATAGAGAAGGTTGCAGTAATGACTATTTTTTTTAATGCTTTTCATTCACCGGTTGGTGCGCATTCCAGCTTTACCCTGGGTTGTAAAGGCCCCAAGGGCGGGCTGGGGCTTGAGATGGGGACGCCGGCTTGTGAGAATGTTTATATCGGCGTGGAAAACATTGATGATGAAAACTATTCTGTCCTGCCGTTTTATGAAGGCGGTGAAAACGAGCGCGCCAGGTATGATCATAACACAGACGGCACGGCGGCAGGCAATAAACCGGTCATGTCTGCTTTTAGACATGATGAAATCAGCCGGGTATTTAAAGCTGGCAGCGATGTGTGGCACGCTGGTGATTTAAGCTGTTCAATATTTTCACCGGCGGTATCGGCACCTGACCCATCCAGCAGTTCAGCAGCGGAACAGATGCTGGCATACTGCCCGGCGGTGGTGGTTGAATTAACCATAGATAACCGGAACTGCGCCAAAGCACGTACCGCGATTTTCGGCTACAGCGCCGCCAATTCCACCGACAGCATGAACGTAATTCAAAGTTTGCCGGCGGGTTTTACAGGCATTGCCAAAGGCCGCAGCACTGCGATGCTTACAAACTCCGGCAACGTGACTCCAGCCCAGCACTTTGGCGCGGAAAATATACTGAAAACAAAAATTAAAGAAAATTATGTTTTTGGACTCGGCGATACCGGCTTACTGCTGTGCGCGGTTCCCGCCGGTGAATTTGCATCATTTAAATTTGCAATATGCTTTTTCCGCCCGGGAATTGTAACCTCCGGCGAAGCAATGTCATATTGGTATGCTCGTCTTTTTGATTCAATTGAATGTGTCGGGATTTTTGCGCTGAATAATTTTGAGCAGTACCGGCAAAACGCCATAAATGCGGATAAGGATTTTGACGCGCCGCATTTGAATGATGCCCAGCGTTTTCAGCTGAACCATGCGATCCGCAGCTATTTCGGATCCACCCAATTACTCGACTGGAATGACAAACCTTTCTGGGTTGTCAATGAGGGCGAATACCGGATGATGAATACTTTTGACTTAACCGTTGATCAGCTATTCTTTGAGATGAGGCAAAACCCGTGGACGGTAAAAAATGAACTGGACATGTTCGCCAGGCGGTACAGCTATACCGATAAGCTGCATTTCCCGGGCGGGGAAAATATATATCCCGGCGGAATAAGTTTCACTCATGACATGGGTCGGAAAAACCATATTTCCCGCCCGCATTATTCCACTTATGAGTTGTTCGGGCTTGACGGGTGTTTTTCTCACATGACCCATGAGCAGCTTGTCAACTGGGTACTATGCTCGGCGGTTTATATTAAAAAAAGTGGTGACCAAAACTGGCGGGCAAAAAACCTTGACATCTTTGAACAGTGCCTTGAATCAATGCTTAACCGCGACAATCCGGTACCTGCGCACCGCAACGGGATAATGGCGCTGGATAGTTCGCGTACCCTCAACGGCGCGGAAATAACCACCTATGACAGTCTGGACAAATCGCTGGGACAGTCCAGAAATAATGTCTATATCGCGGTCAAATGCTGGGCGGCCTATCTGGCGCTGGCGGCAATGCTTGATGGCGAACGTTCACAGCTTGCCAGCCGGCAGGCGGGGTTGGCCGCCGACACAATCAGTTCTTTTCTCAATGCAGGCGGTTTTATACCAGCAATCATGGGCGAAAAGTGCGATTCAAAAATAATTCCGGCAATAGAAGGCCTGGTTTTCCCATACGTGCTGGGACTGAATGATGCATTGGACGAAACTGGCAGATACGGAGTATTGCTAAAATCGCTGAAGACACATTTTACAACGGTAATGAAAAAAGGAATATGCCTGTATGACGACAATGGCTGGAAACTGTCGAGTTCCGCCGACAATTCCTGGTTATCCAAAATATACCTTTGCCAGTTCGTCGCACGCCGGATTCTGAATATAGTCAATCCGGTTACCGGCGCACTTGCGGACGCCGCTCACCAGAGCTGGTTGCTAAAACCGGAAAACCTGTTTTTCGCCTGGAGCGACCAGATGCGCAGTGGAATTGCGAAGGGCAGCAAATACTACCCGCGCGGCGTGACCAGCATCCTGTGGCTGGAGGAAAACAACTAAGACGCTTCGGAGATTCTGTACTTCTGAAAATTTAAGCAAAAGAGTTCTGATCGGATTCTGTCCACTTTATTATCATTTTTTAATGCATATATTCATTGGCCGCAGGATTATAAAATAAGACTTATCTAAACTTTTCCGATGAAACATTGGGCCATCGGGACTGCAAATATTTCTTGATTTCGATTCCACGAACATTTTTTTAAATTTCAATATAGCCGGACGGATAATATTATCAAGTATCCGGGCTCTCCGATATTGAATCCTGCTCATCCTGTTCATCCCTGTTAAAATGGCGTTTATGGCTTCCGCTCCCGGAACCATAAGTTTCAAAAATCCACTTTACCGCCTTATTTGAGCCTGATTTCTAAATTCCGATTGACAAAATCTCTAATAGTAAAAAGACAAATGCAACAAGATAAAAGACAAAAGTAAAAAGATAAAAGTGAATAGTTTTAGGTTTTAAGTTTTAGGTGTTAGGTGTCGATCCACAGATGACGCAGACGAACGCAGATGTAAAACTGGCTGTTCTTCGTGTCTTGCTAACTCTCAGGTTAGTCCCGCAACTGCGGGATGCCTTCGTGCGAGACATGGTCCCGCAATGACGGGATGGTTATGTTCAACGACTCTCTAAAGTGTCGGAGTCGGGTGTCCAAAATGGCTGTTTGGGATGGTTATGCTCTGTCATAACCGGGACCGGAAAAAGGTTGCGATCCCGCAACCGCGGGACAACCCTCCAAGTGGAAGCAAAGACACTATGCAGGACAGGTGATATTAATTAAAGAGGCTCGCGAAGGCTGATGTCTGGTGAGTTTGAAAGTGCAGAACTCCCGGGCTAAACTTTATTTAGAAGAAGTCTTCCCAATAAG
>CAIJKT010001016.1 GCA_903821255.1 uncultured Lentisphaeria bacterium
AGCGACGGCACCACTTTTTCCAGCGTTGGCGCGCCGTCATCGTCAATACGGATGGCGAACGACAGCGCGGGCGAGGTTTCCCGCAGGCCCAGGCCGAGCTGATGAGTTACCGGCGGCGGCAGCATGTGCACCGTCTGTTCCGGCAGATATAAATTCGTGCCGCGAGTTTCGGCTTCCAGATCAATATCATCACCCGGCGCAACGACGGCCGCCACATCGGCGACATGCACCCACAGCAGGCCGCCGGAATAGCCGATGGCGTCATCCGGGTCCTGATTGCCCTCGTCGTCAATCGCCAGCGCCGTCATCCCGGTCAAGTCCTGACGTTCTTCTTCAACCATTTCCGGCACCGGCAGCGCCGGGTCATCCAGTTCAATTCCGGCGCGGGCCGGGAACGGATTTTTCCAGCAGTCCCAGACGCCCAGGTTCAGCAGCAGACGGTGCGCTTTCTCCGGAATCTGCTCCATATTCAGTTGCCGCATGATGCCGCTGGCGGCGGTTCTGCCCAGAGCCAGATGTTCCACATCGCGCAAATGATGGCGGTCTTCCGGCAGCAGTTTGCCGGAGCGGATGCGTTCAATCAGTTCCTCGCGCTGCCGGCGGCTGTTGTCTTTGGCGGTTGCCGCTTCCAGCGCGGCGGTTATTTCCGCCACCGGCCGGGCCTTGACCCCGTCAGCAATGCTGCCGGTGAAATAGATGCCTTCCTCGAGCAGCAGCCAGGCCGACCATGCCCCCGCCGGATCGGATTTGCCGTAAACCAGCGCGGTGAAATCAGCGAGATCAACCGTTTCATCTTCCAGCATCACGACAATTTCCATCAAATCCGGAGGCGGCAGCGCCGCAGCCGGCAACTGGGACACCGGGCCGATGTGCAGCATGGTAATGTCTTTAAGCCGGACGCTTTTCCGTTCGCCTTCCGGCAGGCCGATTTCTATTTTACCGTCGCTGACGGAAATAACCTTAGCCGGCTTCTGCCGGTAAACCGCCAGCGCCCCGGCCACACATTGTATTTCGCTCATTCACAATCCTTTCATTATCTGTAATCGCTCAAGCATAAAATGAGTGTACAGGCGCAAATCTGCAAGCCGGTTCCAGGAAATCTTGGGTTAAAGTTGCCGGATAAAAATGCACAATTCAAAAGATTTTACCATTTGCGGAATTTAAAAATAACTTCGCGGGGTTATATTTTGCAGTTTACCAAAACTTTAAAAGGCAAAACTATATGCTGACCGAAAAACGGAAAAAGCTGATATTCTTTTCCTGCACGGTATTTCTCTTCATGCTGACTGCGCTGCTGACAAAAAATGAAGTGACGATGGCCGGCAATGAATCCAGCCGCTTCGGCACTGTTCAGGCGCTGGCGGAGCAGAATACTTTCGAATTGAACCATACAGCTTTCAGGTCGGTTGACCGGATTATCGTCGGGAACAAGATATATTCCGACAAGCCGCTGATGCTGATGGTGGTTCACGGCATGATGTTCAAAGTCATTGCCGCAATAACCGGAATCAGCTTCGATTCACATTATTTTCTTTCGGTTTATCTGACCAATCTGTTCGGGATCGGCTTGTTGAACATTGTTTTATTCATCCTGTTTTTCAGGCGGCTTGACCGCGATGTCGAAGCCCCTTTTTACAGCAAACTGTTTTTGAGTGTCAGCCTGGTGATTTCCACCATGCTGCTGTCCTACGGCGTTACCATGAACAACCATACTCCGGCAGCGCTGATACTGTTCATTCTGTTTCTGCAATTCATGGATTATTCCGCGAAAGACACCGTGCTCCGGGCCTTTATGATTGGTATTACGGCTGGCGTGCTGCTTAATGTCGAAATTCCGGTCGGCGGTATTTTGGGAATCAGTTCTTTCCTGACCGTTCTGCTGCTTTCTAAAGAACAGAAGGCGGCAAAGACGGCAATCTATTCGCTTGGCGGCCTGCTGCCGATTTTCGCTATGTGCCTGGTCAATTATATTGCGATCGGCAGATTTTTGCCTCAGTATTTAGGTGCCGGCGGCAGTTATCAGCCGTCGTTGTCAAATATTTCCGTTGAGTATTTCTGGAATATTCTTTTCTGGAACAGAGGATTTTTCTCATATATGCCGGCAATGCTGTTTATTATACCGGTACTGCTGATTAACCGCAAAATCCTTAAAAACCGGCTGGAGCTGATTGTTCTTCTAACCATTGCCGCGATAATTCTGTTCTACGGATTATTTACGGCTGAATACGGCGGCTGGGCTTACGGTTTCCGCTATTTGATTCCGGTCATTCCGGTTCTCTGGTTTTTTATTGCACGGGAATACGCGCCGAAAATACATTCATGGCAGTACGCGGTTTTAAGTGTGCTGATATTCTGGGGTATTATAACCAGCTATGTCGGCTCCTATAATCCGTGGTGCAGTTGCTACGAGGCAACTAACTCAAAGCCGAACAGCGTGGACCATTATGTCCGCTGCTCTTTTGCCGCAAATCTGCTTTGTATCAGTTTCGAGCAGGATCCGGACTCCGTGCTAAGCCGTTTTATGATTAATAATGTTTATGGACCGGTAGTCGCGGCGGCGTATTTGAATGAAGCTTTTGTCAATACCAAAAATATAGAGAAGCTGCTGCAATTACGGGAATATTGCGTTAAAAATCCGCAGACGCAAATGAAATTTCAGTCTAAATAACTGTCCGGAAATCAGAACGATACGTTGACGTCGCCGCTGATTTTCCATGGCGGCGGCATCAGCACAATACCGGTTTCCTGATCCCAGTTCCGGTCCCAGGTGCGCAGCAGCAGGGGATCGGTGGGTTTGCCCCACGGATTGATGTCTATCACCAGGATATCACCGTCAGAAGTAAGATAAATGTCCATGACAAGGTTTTTCACCGGCAGCGCCCAGGCGACTTTTTCAAAGAAGTTCTCGGCTTTTTTCCACAGGTTTTTCTTGATGCCTTCGAGTCGGCGGAAGTGCCGGATAAGCCAGTACTGGCTCATGGCGGAAAGCTTGCCGTCATAAATGAACAGGCGGAATTCACGGGTCTGATTCATCCGGCGGAATGGACGGATGCACACATATTCAACCATCCCGGCCGCGGCGGCATTGCGGACTTTCTGGCTTTTGGCAAGGAATTTCCAGGCGCTTTCCGGGGAAAATACCGCGCCGCGCTTGTCTCTGAAACGTTCAGTGTCGGTCGGGGAGACAGTGTCTACTGAAACAAAGCAGTTTCCGGGGATGGAATTCATCGGCAGCCGCATCCGGCTGATGACATCGGCGACATTTTTCCCTTCCGACTCGCCATCGGCCAGGGATTTGATTTCGTTGTCATGAAGCTTGACGAACGTGGTCAAAAAGGTATGTCCGGCCAGCACTGGATACCATACCGGAGTCCGGCAGAAATCGTTCTTTTCCATATCAGTTCCTCATACCCTTAATTTAATTGTTTTACATAAAGTCATCATCATCCGCCGGCGCTTCCGGTTTTTCTCCGGATAAATCCCGCTCCAGTCTGGACATGATATAGATAAAATATACCGCGAAACAGAAAATGTAAACCGTGTTAAAGTCCAGCGGCAAATCGAAAGCCGGAAAAAACGATGCGATAATGATTGCCGGGAAGCCTGCATAAATTGCGGAAACAAAAATATTCCTGAACTTTAAAATCTTAAAATTGCGGCTTCCGACCAGATTGAAAATCATGGTAAAAAGGGAGGTCAAAACGATGGTCTGAAACAGAATTTGAATAAATTGCAGGCCAAAAGTAATGAGTGTGACGCAAATTTTTACCGGAATCTTCCTATCCGCGGCACTTACCGAACTGGAAGGCAGTCCGAGCGGATTGCCGGCGGACGAATTTTCTTTTAAATACGCCATGATAGCATCTTTTTGAAACGGCCTGGTGGATATTCTGGCCTTTTGCGGTGCATATATCAGCGGAATCAGCAGATACTCATTCGCGTCGGTTTTATACCATCCGGCAACGATTCCCGGAGACCAGAATACCCCTCTGGTGCTTTCGTGGTCAAAATCAGGAAGCGGCGCGGTTTGAAGGTCAGGAATATAAGCAACGGCTGCAGTCTCTGTGAGCTGAACAACTCTGGCCTTTTCCGGGTCGACGGACGGCAGAATACCCTTGTCGGTAAATTTGATCCGGCCGAACTGTTCAGTAATTGTATCGCAGGCAATGTCAATGTCCTTATACAGCGGGAAAGTTTTTGCCGTAGTAATAAAAATTGCGCAAAGCGTTGTCAGGATCAGCAGATGCCACAGCGCTTTCCAGGGGGAAAGCCTGAACAATTGCAGGAATATTTCCGTTCCTTTGCACACCCCGGACAGTGTATTGAAAAAACTCATCAGCGATCCTGTTCTTAAATTGTTCAGTTAACCGGATATCTTCTTTTTGAACTCGTTTTTGCTGCCGGCTTTTTCCAGCGCTTTAAGTTCCGGTTCAATTATTGCGAATTCGTCGGGAGTGAGCCTGTCCACGAAAAGCGTGCCTTCAAGATGGTCCATTTCATGCTGGATACATCGTCCGAGCAGTCCCCCGCATTCGAAGTCTACGACTTCTCCCGCCAGCGTGACGCCGCGCATTCTGATGCTCAAAGGCCTGATGACCGGGGCATAGATTTCCGGAACGCTCAGGCAGCCCTCGTTTCTGATGCAAAAAGCACCGCTGAAAGAAATTATCTCCGGATTGATGAGCACGAACGGCATACGCGGCAGTAAAGCCGCTTCCCCGGGCGAGTTTGCGAGTTCCGCCCCGTCATCCGGGTCTGTCGGCAGATTCAGCGCCATCATTTTCAGGCTGATGCCGATTTGCGGCGCCGCCAGGCCGATACCTTCAAAAACAGCCACGGCCTGGAGCATTTCATTGCCTATTTCCAGGATGTTGCCGTCAATTCTGTCCACCGGTTCAGCCAGCTTTTTCAAAACCGGAGCTCCGTAGGTATAGACGGTATACTGTTTTTTCTTTCGGAAAATCATATTTACTCTCCGGGAGAGGCTTCCTTCTGATAGATTTCCAATGAACGCGAGATGCGTGCCGCGCAGCGGCTGCCGCCAATCAGCATTATCGTTTCATCCAGTTCAGCGCCGCCGGCAGCGCCGCTGACCGTCAGCCGGAGCGGCTGGAAAAGTTTGCCATGCGCTATTCCGAAGTTCTCTTCGGCTTTAGAGATTATACTATGCAGCCATTCTTTTGTCAATTCGCTGCGGCTGTTCAGTTCCCCGGCAAGGAAGCCGAGAGCGGCCCTGGCTTCAGCGGAAGCCAGTTGTTTCTTGAAGACCTTCTCGTCGACGGGAAAATCATCGGAGAAAAAGTACTTCCAGGTTGCGACTTGTCCGAATTGTTTGACCCGGGACTGCATCAATCGGGCAACTTGTTCAAATTTCGCATCTTTACTAAAGTCTCCGGCATAATTTCCGGCATAATCGACGAATTTTTCAAAAGGCATTTCCGCGATATAGGCCCCGTTCATGTTCAACAGCTTGTTGCTGTCCAACTGGGCTGGTGCGCTTTTGACTCATTCCAGCGTAAAGGCTTCGATCATTTCCTGTTACGTCATTTTTTCGCGGTCATCGCCGGGCGACCAGCCCAGCAGGGCC
>CAIJKT010001017.1 GCA_903821255.1 uncultured Lentisphaeria bacterium
ACAATAAATAGATTTGACTTAAAATAATTCGCGGCCTTGCTGTGGCCTTACTGTGGCCTTAAGTCGGTCATAACAGTTGAAAAATAGGGAAAAAGAAAAGAAAATAGAAAATCATAATTATTGCATAATAGCTTATTTATTGATGTTTTTGAGCTTAATTTGATGGTGCCCGGAGCGGGAGTCGAACCCGCATCCCCTAACGGGGGACAGATTTTAAGTCTGTTGCGTCTGCCATTCCGCCATCCGGGCAAGGAGAAAACAGGACTTTAAACTACATCTTAAAATGATTATTTTCCATTGCTTAAAGGTTAAAAAACCAAAAATCTTACAATGGGGGGTGCGTCAGTCAGCAAACTGCATGGTTATTTATTGGAAGAAGTTTTTGAAAACAAGACGCCTCAGAGTGTTGGGGCGATATACGAGCAGAAGCTTGCCTTCCGGGGTGACATTGGCTTTGACTATTATTTCACGTGCGATTTTGTAATATTCTTCATCCTTGACTTTGTCCAGCAGCATTCTGATTACAGTCGCTGTAATGTCTTTCGGAAGCGGCACCGCTCCGGCGGACGCTGATTGAACATTAAGCCATGCGTCTTTTTCAGTTATTTCCGGGGTTCCATGAATGTTCAGCCAGATATATGAACCTATCGGGTTATTAAATTTGGTGTCAACGGCGATATCAATGACTAATTTCTTATTTTTGAATATAAGTTTATAGTTCTGCTGCGGTTGGATTTGCGCCCGCCGCCGGTCGTTTGAAGAAAAGAAGTCAGCAAGTTTGCTGCCGTTTTCCAGCATCGTTAAAATGGAATTTACTTCCTCTTCGGAAAGCTCGATCCGGCTGGTGTCGCCGCTTTGGCTTTTCATTATATCCGCCAGTATGCGGTTGAGTATAAGGGATTGCAGCCTTACCTGATTTGAATTGATATTGCCCGGCTTGAATTCAGGGTGCGAGCCGAGGACGGCAAACGCCAGGACTATGATGAATACCAGAAGCACGCCTGTAATGACAAGCAGCATTTTAGCAATAAAACCAGTAAGACTGGAACTCTTTGATTTTCCTTTATTTTGAGCCACGATATTTTTTCCTCTCAAACTGTTGCCGGTCCGGTGAAAACTGCCGGCCGGATATAAACTAAATCTGTCAGGTCATTGTTCCATTCTGCATATTCCACGAAAATTAGTCTTTCCGGAGATATGTGTTCAAGCAATTTAACCTGATTAAGGATGTTCGAATCCACAACTTTCGCAATAGCGGCCCTGTCTTTTTCCAGGGCGACGATATGATCAAATTTCCGCTCGTTGAAAAAGGCATTGGCATCCATCGCTGAAAGAACGTCATTTCTACCGGCCGGGATAGCTGCGCCGTCCTGATTCGTCAGCTCGAAAATCAGGATTTCGCTGTTGCGTCCGTCAAAAACTGCGGCAATGCTGTCTCCATTCCTTGTCTGCAGCACTGACGCCAGCGCGACGGCGGTCGGTACGCAGCGGGTTTTTACATTTGTATTTCCGAAGGTAATGCCGGCGACCAGGGCCGCCGCCAGGCGCATTCCGGTAAAACTGCCAGGGCCGGAGCCGACTGTCCATTCCGCAATATGCTCGAGTTGAATGTTATGGTCGTTTATAAGTTCAAGTACCCACGGGGTGAGCGCGGCAGAGTTTCTGCCGGTCATCGGCCGGGTATTGCTTATCAATATCTTTTCAGATCCTTTGCAGGCTACAGCAAACGCCGCTTCGTTGCCTGAAAGATCGATTGCCGCTGAATATTCCAATTTTAAAATGACCTCTGCTTTATTATAGTTAAAGTATCAAGAAATATAATCTTTGAACTGCTGAGTTTCAACCGTTGAGTATTATTGATTCAGCATTGAAGAATCATATTTTAGCACTGATGCCAGATTGTCGAGTTGCTTCCGTCATTGCGCGAGGGAACCTTGTGTATGCGTAGAACATCTCCGGTTTTATC
>CAIJKT010001018.1 GCA_903821255.1 uncultured Lentisphaeria bacterium
ACAGGAACTGGATGCCATCCTGGACGATTATGATCACACGAATATCTCGGAGCTGGAGGAATTTAAATCCATCAATCCGACCAGTGAGATTATCGCCCAGGTTATTTACCGGAAGTTGTCCGGAAAAATGAATGACGGCAATGTCAAAGTAGCCAGGATAAGAGTTTGCGAATCCCCGGCTTCCGGCGCAACATATTTTGAATGATCAACCGGGATTATCAATGAATCAAAGCAGTATTCTGGTAACTGAAACTTTCCTGAGCATTCAGGGGGAATCCACCCATGCCGGCAGACTGTGTTTTTTCATCCGGCTGGCCGGATGCAATCTGAAATGCCGCTACTGCGACACCCGGTACTCCGCCAGTGCAACCGACGGCAAAGCGGAAACACTCGAACTGCTGGTAGTCAAGGCGGTCTCTTCCGACGTTGATCTGGTTGAAATCACCGGTGGCGAACCGCTGACTCAGCCGGCGACAATCCCGCTCTGCGAAAAGCTGCTGGACGCCGGAATGACCGTGCTGGTGGAAACGAACGGTTCCATGCCGATACGGGAACTGCCGGCGGCGGTGATCCGCATTCTGGACTGCAAGACCCCGTCCAGCGGGGAATCCGGCAGCAACCTGTACAAAAACTATGATTTTCTAACTCCGGCTGACGAGATAAAATTCGTCATCTCCGACCGTGAAGATTATGATTTCTCGCGCAGGATCATCCGCGAATACGGTCTTGCGGCGAAGACGCGGAATCTGCTGTTCAGTCCGGTCTGGGGTAAAATCGCGCCGCGGCAACTGGCGGCATGGATGATCGCCGACCGCCCCCCCGCCCGTCTCCAGTTGCAGATGCACAAGCTGATCTGGGGCCCGGAAAAGACCGGGGTATAGCAGGATTATAGACTATTTTGCAGAAATTCCGCCTTCGGACGCGGGCTCAAGTTCATCGCTTTCCAGAATAAAAGGATAAATAAAATTGCGGACTCTGTCCGTTCTCTCCATGACTTCCATGCAGTCCTCCGGACTGACGTTCTCAGTTCCGTATTCATATCTGGAATAAATGAAAAAAACCACAACGACGTCTTTAGCCAGTTGCAGGTCATATTTGCTTAATGAAGCGCCATATTCAAATAATTCCGCATTCTTCTGGCGCGGATATTCCGCCAGCACCAGCAGTTCACGAACCGTAAGATAGCAAAGCCTGACAGTTTCAACCGGATTTAATGCCTCGGAATCCGCCGCAGACCGGAACCAGTTCCGGCAATTCTTCAGCAACCGGCGGCGATAAAAATATTTTTCCATTATTTTTATCTCCAGAAACAGTGCGATAATGATCATAACCAGCGGGAAAGTCACTGCCCAGTTTTTCCTGGACCATTTATAAAAGCGGACGATTTTATCTTTGGCTTTATCAAGCATTTTTTCAAAGGACGCCTTTATATTATCATAAAGTGTCTTAAATTTTTCAAAGCCTTCGCCTTTAATGTTAGGCATTGCGGAATTAAGCATATTGCGGAGCTTTTCCTGCATTTTTTCAGGGGCCATCGCAGTTTCTACGAGCGCCTTTTCCGCAATAGTCAAATTGGCGTCATCGGTCTGGTCAAGGTGTTCAAAAAAACCTTTTCTGATTGTCGTCAGGGTCTGGCGCGTAAGTTCCGGCGGCATAACGCGCCAGCTGTCCCCGAAAGGGTCTCTCAGGCTGCCGATTGCAAACGGCGTGGTGTTTGAGACAATCTCGCCGGGCGGAGTCGCATCAAACGTTATCCAGCCCATTTTCTCAATGTATATCTGGGTCCAGGCATGGGCATGGTACTCATGGACTTCAAAATAACCGGTCAGCGCATTATAGTTTCCCGGTGAAAACCCGGTAGCCACCCTGGCCGGCAGCCCGGCAAGCCTGGCCAGGACAGTCAGCGACGAGGCAAAATACTCGCAATGGCCTTCCCGCAGCTCGAACATGAAAAAATCCGCCGCCTCGCGGCCGTCCGGCACTTTCCGGGAAAATTGTTTATATTGAAAATTCTCTCTGAGATAATTCCTCAGGATAATCGCCTTTTCAAACGGCGTCTGAACATTCTGCGTCAGCCGTTTGGTCAGCAGCTTGAGCCGCCGGCTGATTTTACTCCGCGGCAGTTTGAGATAATGCTTCTGCGGCAGTCTTTCTATCCAATAGCTGAGTTCGTCATCTTTCTCGTTTTCTTTTTTGATATCCGGCATATACATTTCAGAACACACCTGATACTTGAACGGCAAGGCCGGGTAGGTTTTTTCTTTCAACCAGGCATGATAAAAATTAGAGTCGATCCTGGTTCCGCCGGATTGTGTATTGAAGTTGTCAAAAGACACCGGGCGGTAAGCGGCATACAGCTTGTTGCTGACCCATTTTTCAATGATATAACTTTGCTCAATACCGTAATTGACCGCTTTTATTTTTAAATTTGTATCTCTGATGCTGTCTTTGGTCTTTAACTCTTCTGAGATGGTCCATTCAACGCCGTCATAGTCGTCATACAACTGTGCCAGCCAGTAAAGCTTTGCCGCCGACTTCACCTTGAATATCATATCCTTTCCGGGAGGGCTCGCGCCGCCATTGCCTGAACTGCTCATGGATTCGGAATTTTTTATCGTCATCGGAGCGCCGGTTTTGCCGATGGAAGTCGGAGCGCCGGTCTGCACTTCAATTTTACCCTTATCGGATTTCTTCACTTTTTCAGGTTTGAACCAGAGGGTGAACTCCGGCATGTCCGATTCATTATCCGTGCCGAAGGATACTTCAAACAATCCAGCCCCCTGTTTCCCCTCCACCGGGAAAATGGAGAAAACAAACCAGAACACCATGCCGCTGATAATAATATGGATCAGGATATGCGGCCAATTCCGCTTAAGCACACCCTTCGGCGGCGGAATCCCCGGCTGTCCGGACAGAGAACGCGTCCTGGTGCTGTATAAAATCGCCATCGCCAGCATCAGAGCGATAAAAAAGATTGCAATAAAAATCGTTCGCGGCAGCAGCGCGCCGTAAATCAGCAGAAACATGCTTACCAGCAGAAGATAATCATAGTCCTCCCGCCGCTGTGCAAAAATGAAGCACAGGCCGGTAATGCAAACTGATTCAATCAGAACTTTGTCCAGTTGGATATGGTTGATCGCCCGGTAGAAAAACCAGCCGCCGGCCAGCAGGATGATCACGATTTGAATTAAAAAACGACTGTCCCGGCTGATGGTGCGGTAGGGAACATAGGCGATCATGCCGCACGGAATCAGCACCAGCAGCAATGCGACCGTCAGCGCCGGATGCCCGTGCTGCCACAATGCTGAAATGATACTCAATCCGTAAAAAATGATATAGGCAGGATGAAAAGACAATCTTGAAGGGCGATTCCCCGGCAGATTGTCTAAAGGCTTCTCCTGTTTTTTTGCATCTTTTTTATTCATTTCTCAACATCCCGGAAACATCTGTTTCAAAAGTCGCCACATATGGCGAAACCACTCCTGATGAACTGGTTTTAACTTTGCCCTTTTTAATCTTTCGGGGCACATCCGGTTCAATAATCACAGGGAAATATTCTTTCGGGGCATATATCCACCGGATTTCAATTCCCCGTTCCATCAGCGCCTCAAAGCGCTGATGAAGATTGTCGGGCTCCGACATCGTGAGGCAGTAAAAGATAGAGTTGGCAAAAATATGCTCAAGCTCTCCGTCTAAAAGCTCGATCAGCGGCATTTTCTGCGGTTCCAGCACGGCGAGTGAATTGATTATTTTCGCTTTGACTCCGGCCGCATCGCCGCGCAGCCTGATGACTGTTCCGTTCGGGCCGTGAGTGATAAACTGCAGACGGCAGTACATTTCCGCCAGGTAGGCAGTTATCGAAGCCGCAGTTTTGATCAGAAATTCATAATTGCTGTCATTAGGATCCATGCCGATACTCGACAATTCGGCATCCAGCAGAATATTGACCTCATCAACCGTATTGGCCTCAAACTCCTTAACCATCAGACGCCTTTTCGAGGCGCTCGCTTTCCAGTGAATAAACCGCACTTCATCATAGCTGCGGTATCCGCGGACTCCGAAAAATTCCTGTCCCTGTCCGGAAATTCCCAGCAGTCTGCCTTCGGCGGCAGGCATCACTTTTTTGCGGATCCTGATCGGCAGCCAGGTCAGCGGCACGGTTTCCGGGTAAATCATGACCGCGCCGGGCAGCATGAATGTTCTTCTGCGACAGAACAGCCCGGCCGGGTCTCCTCCGATAATCGTGATTTTCTTCATCCTGTAGTATCCGCGCGAAGCGGCGGACATCCAGCGGTCAACAATCAGATGTTCGCCCGGAGCAAGCGGCGGGGCGGGAAAATTATTTCTGCCGCCTTCGACGAAAGGACATGTTTCACGGATTACAACTGACTGGCGGTAGCGCCTGGTGCGGTTAATCAAAGTCACCGGCATGAAGACCCGCCGGCCGCGTTCACCGTCCTGATTCGGGACGCGCTTTACCTCAATGCCGTACAGGGAGAACAACGCCAGCAGAAAACTGGAGATGACGATCCCGCTCAGGCTGGAAGCCGTCAGCGCGGTAGCCAGACCGACATTGACCAGAGCCACCATGACGCTTCCAACCGTGACAAACAGGAAAACTACTCCCCGCGATGTCGGCAGGATCAAATTCATAGACCTTTTTCCTCATTGGCCATCGGAATTGATTCAAGAATGCTGTCCAGAACATCGTTCACGCTGCGCCATTCCCCCTGATAGCGCAGCTTCAGCCGGATTCTGTGGGCTAGAACCGGCTTGACCATTTCCCGCACATCCCGCGGAATGACATACTGCCGTTCGTAATAGGCCGCAAGACTCTGGCTTACCCGCATCAGCGCCAGCGATGCCCGGGGGCTGCAGCCGTTGGTCAGCGCCGGATGATTGCGGGTGGCCCCTGAAATCGCCACAATGTAATTCCGCACTTCATCCGAAATATGAATTTTGCGGATTACCGAATGGGTCCGGACAATATCGCTGGCCTTCACGACATAAGATATTTCATTCAGCGGATGGGAAATCGTCTGCGAACGCAGAATGTCTTTTTCCACTTCCGGCGAGGGATAACCGATTGAAAGACGCATCAGAAAACGGTCCAGCTGCGGTTCCGGCAGCGGATACGTGCCGTGATAATCATCCGGATTCTGGGTTGCAATGACAAAAAAAGGTTTCGGCAGCACATGCGGATGCCCGTCAATGGTCACGACCGATTCCGACATGCACTCCAGCAGGCTTGACTGCGTCCGCGGGGTTGTGCGGTTGATTTCGTCCGCCAGAATAATATTCCCGAAGATCGGGCCCGGCATGAATTTAAATTCCCTTTTGCTTTCATCGTAAATGGACATTCCGGTAATGTCCGACGGCAGCATGTCCGGCGTAAACTGAATCCGCTTATATACCCCCTGGATTGATTTGGAAATAGCCTGCGCCAGCATGCTTTTGCCTACCCCCGGGGCATCTTCGATCAGCACATGACCATCGGCAAACAGACAGACGATAATGTCCCTGATTACTTCCGGCTTGCCTTTAAACACCCTGCCGATATTGTCTTCAAGCTGCTTGATTATGACTTTCATGTATTCAAACGAACAGCCTTCATCAAGTCCGACCCGGGTGCTGGCGCCGGCGTTATTCATGTGCGACGGATTGTCCGGATCGTTGAACACGATCATGGTCGAACCGGCCTGAATTACGTCCATATGCTTGATTTCACGCATTGCCTGCACTGGAGAAGCATTTAGAAAAGTGCCGTTCACGCTTTGCAGATCTTCAATAAAAAACTTTTCGCCTTCTCTGGTTATCCGGGTATGTTTTCTGGAAATA
>CAIJKT010001019.1 GCA_903821255.1 uncultured Lentisphaeria bacterium
AGTTTGCCAGAATCGGCAATCGTGATAAAATCGTTAAGAATTTCGGCAACTTCGTCCAAAGTGCGGCATTTGAATCCATCTTCAAACAAAACCGAACTTCCATATTTGATAGTCAAAACAAATTCGTCACGGCTCTTGAAATACCAGCGAATCGGTCGTTTAATGACTTCAACTGCGTGTCCGCGAGTTTCACCCTCGGTTTTGATATATTTCTTCCCCTTAACCTCCGGAACAACTCCATCTTTGTCGTTTTCAATGAATTCAAGTTGCTGATTAACAGCAGCCTTAAATACATCGCGACGCTTCTGGATCGGATCCGATGATTTTGCAGCGGCAAGCGGACGCTTGAAATTCTCTTTCGCAACGACCTTGGATGCCAGGGCAGAACCGGCAAGAAAGTCGGACAGTTTAAGTTTTTCCTCGGACATTTTGTAATTCCTATTGGTTGTTGGTGTGCGATAGATTGTCGCATGATTTGTATTTGCTATGAGTTTGGTATTGCATTTTTCGGTTAATGTCAAGGCAAATTCTGGAATTGCTTTTTGTATGTAGATGATAGTTATCTTTATGATTCAAGGCATTAATTCCAACGCCCCATCAAGGAATTTTGAGGGGATAGCCAGACAGGTTTATAAATGACAGTCAGGGACAGCCCATGGGAGACCAATGCCTCCCGAACCACAATATGCAGATAAGTGCAATTTGCCTAAAATACTTATCATCGTCAGCGTTTGCGGAAGATCTCTCATAATCTCAACCGATTTCATAGTTTTGGCAATTTTCCCAACATAATGTGCAGTTCAAAAAGTCTATATTTTATGAACATTTCAATTTTGATTTTCTCTTTAAGTCCTATTTCAGAGATATGCTCAATCACAAATTGTAAATCTGAATGCCGATCAAGGTCTTCAGTCATTTGAGCCAAGACCGTATCACTTAACATAAAAACCAAATATGATCATTCTACACCAATACTACAGAGGATCAAAAGCAATCCCCTGTAGTATTTATCAGAAATTAGTATTTATCTTCTTCTTTTATCGCAAGAGTTTTTCCACCTGAACAATTCAAGATTAATACTTGCCTCTTTTCCATTGATAAACGCATTAATGATTTTTGCGACTGTTTTAGTTGGCATTACATCGCAAAAACTTCCTGCATCTATCTCATACCCGACGCTATCCATTAAATATACGTCGCAATCTCCAAATCTTTTGTAAAGTATTGACCGCAGAATTCTTTCTACACCCTTCACATCAAGGGGGTTGACCTCACATATCTCAACATCTTTTGGGTAAAGTTGCATAATTGATGAAATGTCAGCATGGATATATTCATTATTAAGTAAGTCTTCATTTTCAAAAACAACTGTTTTATATATTGTAGTTTTAACGGTAATCTCTGAAATCATTTTTATCTCCTATCTGTTTCAGGATTATATGACAATAGCAATTCATATAACGCTTGTCAATATTTTAATAATTCATAAAGTCGGGGAAAAATATATATATACCCCTTTTAAATCATCACCAGTGCGGCTGAAAGATTTGGGCACCGTCATAGCCTAACGGTGCCCAAATCGCACAGGCGACGCTCCCAGGGCGATCCAGAGGGCTATCAGGTGGGGCTGTGTTGTTAATCTGATTACGAAGAGCCGCCGGATGCTTATATTTGGAAAGATGTAAGGAT
>CAIJKT010001020.1 GCA_903821255.1 uncultured Lentisphaeria bacterium
GGCAGTGCATGGATACGCCGCGGGAGCATACGCTGCTTAATTCGCTGTGGCAGGCGGGTAAGGCTCCGTGGACGGAGGCATGGTAAATGTTTGGCAACATTTATTCCGGCAAAAGAGTACTTGTGACCGGGCATACCGGATTCAAGGGATCCTGGCTGGTGTTATGGCTGAAACAGCTTGGCGCGGAGGTTGCAGGCTATGCCCTGCCGCCGCCGACAACTCCCAGTCACTATGATCTGATCTCGCCGGATATAAATTCTATCAACGGCTGCATACTTGACCCTGAGAAAATGGAGCGGGTGTTCATTGATTTTTCCCCGGAGATTGTTTTTCATCTGGCGGCGCAGCCGCTTGTCAGACTGTCATATACCCAGCCGAAGGAAACATTTGAAACCAATGTCATCGGCACGGTCAATGTCCTGGACGTCTGCCGCCGTTGCAGTTCTGTGTGTGCAATCGTCAATATTACCAGCGATAAATGTTATGAAAACCGCGAATGGGTGTGGGGGTACCGCGAAAATGACGCCATGGGCGGTTATGATCCGTACAGCGCCTCCAAAGGCTGCGCCGAACTGGTTGCCGCCTCCTATCGAAATTCTTTTTTCAATCCTTCTGAATACGGACGCAAACATCATACGCTGCTTGCCAGTTGCCGCGCCGGCAATGTTATAGGCGGCGGAGACTGGGCGGCTGACCGGCTTATTCCGGATATCATGAAAGCGGCCGCCCAGGGTAAAACTGTGGAGATCCGCAATCCTCATGCTGTGCGCCCCTGGCAGCATGTGCTGGAACCGCTTAGCGGTTATCTGCAACTTGGTCAGAAACTGCTGGAAGGCAAGCCGGAATTTTCCGGCGCCTGGAATTTTGGTCCGGATGATGCGGAAGTAATTGCGGTCAAGGAAGTAGTTGAAAGAATGAAGTTCGCCTGGCCTGACGTAAGTTATTCCGTACCAGGCAGCCCGGAGCAGCCGCATGAGGCGGGGGTGCTTAAACTGGACTGTTCCAAGTCTGCGACATTCCTGAAATGGCATGGAGCCTGGGACAGTGCGACGACTTTTGCCCGTACCGCCAACTGGTACCGTGAGTTTTATGAAAACAGTGCGATTCTGTCTGATGAAGACATCGGATTTTATATTAAAGCCGCGGAAGGGCAGCATATCGAATGGACAAAGTAGCGCAAGCGGAAAAATTGAAGCAGAATATTCTGGAACAGGTAAAGGAATATTATCATCTGACGCACGCCAATTCCGGATGGGAGTTCATTCCGGGCAAATCAAAAGTCAACTACGGCGGACGGGTTTTTGACGAACGCGAAATGGTCAATCTGGTGGATTCCAGCCTGGAATTCTGGCTTACCTACGGACGCTATTCCCGTGAATTCGAACAGCGGCTGGCGGAGTATCTGGACATCAGGTTTGCATTGCTGGTGAACTCCGGTTCTTCCGCCAATCTGCTGGCTTTTATGGCATTGACTTCGCCGCTTTTGGGCGAACGCAGGATTTGCAGAGGTGATGAAGTTATTACTGTTGCAGTCGGTTTCCCGACAACCGTTGCTCCGGTCATCCAGTACGGCGCGGTTCCGGTTTTTGTTGATGTGGAACCGGATACCGCCAATATTGACGTCAAATGTATGAAAACTGCGCTTTCGCCGGCAACTAAAGCCGTGATATTGGCGCATACGCTTGGCAATCCGTTCAATATCAATTCTGTCAAAGAATTCTGCGGCGAAAACGGTTTGTGGCTGATTGAGGACAATTGTGATGCGCTCGGTTCGCGTTACGACGATGCATTCACAGGCACTTTCGGCGATATCGGCACTTCCAGATTTTAGCCGCCGCATCACATGACGACGGGCGAGGGGGGGGCGGTTTATACCGATGATCCGTTGTTGAATAAAATCATGCTCTCCATGCGTGACTGGGGCCGCGACTGCTGGTGCGAAAGCGGTAAAGACGATACCTGCAAGTGCCGCTTTGCCAGACAATACGGGACGCTGCCTTTCGGTTACGACCATAAATATGTGTACAGTCATTTTGGTTATAATCTGAAAGTTTCGGACATGCAGGCGGCTGTCGGGTGCGCACAGCTTGAGAAAGTTCCTGATTTTGTTGAAAAACGCAAATGCAATTTCCGGAAGCTTTTTGACGGGCTCAAAGCGTTTGATCAGTATTTCATTCTGCCGTGCGCATTGCCGGAAAGCGATCCGTCATGGTTCGGATTTCTGATCACGCTGCGAGACGGAATTGGTTTCCGTCGCAACGAAATTGTTGAATATCTCGAAAAAAACAAGATACAAACCCGGAATCTTTTTGCCGGAAACTTGACCCGGCATCCATGTTTTGATATACTAAAGGCAGGAAAGGATTTCCGGATATCCGGAAAACTGGATAATACGGACAAAATAATGAAGGACAGTTTCTGGATCGGATTGTATCCGGGAATGACCGATGAAAAAATTGAATATATGATTAAAACAATAAAACAATTCATCAACCAGCAGGAAAAATAAAAAATGGCGGCCGATATTTTTTCCAGACTTTTTATTCTTGAAATGGCGAACAACCACATGGGCGACGTGGAGCACGGATTACGGATTATTCGTGATTTTCATGCAGTGACCAGCGGTTATGATTTCCGTTTCGCGTTCAAATTTCAATACCGGGATCTGGACACTTTTATTCACCCGGACTACAAGGACCGGCAGGAGATCAAATATGTGAAGCGTTTTTCCGAAACCAGGCTTTCGGAGCATGATTTTCTCCAGATGAAAGCGGAAATGGACAGGCTGGGATTTATGGCGATCTGCACTCCGTTTGATGAAAAATCCGTGGATATGGTGGAGAAACACGGTTTTGAGATTATTAAAATCGCCAGTTGTTCGCTGACTGACTGGCCGCTGCTGGAACGTATTGCCGCAACCAGTCGGCCGCTGATTGCGTCAACCGCCGGAGCGGCACTTGAAGAAATAGACCAGGTGGTAACGTTTTTTGAGCACCGGAACAAGGAATTGTGCCTGATGCATTGTGTCGGCTCCTATCCGACGCCTGACAAGGATTTGGAAATGAGCCAGATAGATTTTTTCAAATCGCGTTATGCGCCGGTTCCGGTCGGCTTTTCAACGCATGAAGCTCCCGCTGATTTTGACCCGGTGAAAATTGCCGTGGCCAAAGGCGCAGCGGCATTTGAACGGCATGTCGGCGTGGCGACGGAAAAGTATAAACTGAATGATTATTCATCTTCGCCGGAACAGGTGAAAGGATGGCTGGACGCGGCAGTAAAGGCATATTCCATGTGCGGTGTTTCAGGACGGAGAAGAGATATCTCGGCAAAGGAACGCGATGATATCAAAGGCCTCAGGCGCGGCGCTTTCTGCAGGACGAATTTAGCGGCGGGAACCAAGATTTCCCCGCAGGATATATTCTACGCGATACCTAACAGTGAAGGTCAAATCCTGGCGAATGACGTTTCTAAATACATGACTTATACTTTAAAAAGCGGGGCTGCTGAGCGTGCGCCGCTGATGTTTGACAATGTTGAAGTGAAAAATATCAGGGAGAAAGTGCTGGAAATCATCAAAGCCGTATGTTGCTTGATAAAGCGTAGCAATCTGGTACTGCAGGATAAACTGGAGCTGGAATTATCGCATCACTACGGCATTGATAATTTCTACACCTGCGGCTGCACGATCATCACCTGCGTCAATCGCGAATACTGCAAGAAAATCATTCTGCTGCTGCCGGGACAGTCCAATCCAACCCATGCGCATAAGGTCAAGGAAGAAACTTTTCATGTACTTTACGGAGAATTGAGCCTGATTCTTGACGGTGTTGACAAAACATACACAGTCGGCGACATTATTGTTGTAGAACGGAATAAAAAGCACAGTTTCGCCAGCAAAACCGGCGCGGTGCTGGAGGAAATATCCACCACTCACGTTAAAGCGGATTCCTATTATGATGACGATAAAATTGCGGAAACCGCCCAAAGAAAAACCTATATGACTTTTCATGCCGACTGGCTGAAGAAAACAATTATGTAAACGAGGTAAAATGGATTGCCGTCCAGTCATAGTTTGGGATGTGGATGATGTTTTGAACAATTTGACGTATGAATGGTTCAAGGAATACAGGACTGCACATCCTGAAACCGTGACTTATGAGCAGTTGAGCTCGAATCCCCCAGTTGCCGAATTGCAGATGAAATTATCAGTTTTTTTGTCCTCGCTGGACGATTTCCGCCGCCGCCGACTGACCGGGCTGGCGCCAGCGCCGGAAGTCCTGGCATGGCTCAGACTGCACGGAGATAAATTCCGCCATGCCGCCATGACTGCGGTTCCGGCAAAATTTGCGCCGCTGTCCGCGGAATGGGTATTGCGGCATTTCGGATTATGGCTGCGTTCTTTTCACTTCGTTCCATCTCCGCGTCCCGGGGAGGAAATGATTGTTTATGATGCATCAAAAGCTGATTTTATGAGTAAAATCGGCAGGGTGGATTATTTTATTGACGACAACGAAAAAAATATTTCAGATGCCGCCGCGCCGGGTATTAACGCCATGCTTTTCCCGAGGCCGTGGAACAGTTCCCGCCGGATGTCTGCATCTGAATTTTTGAAACAAATACAATAGAGGCTTTATAATGAAAAAAGTATCGGACTTTATTTTTGAGTATATCGCCGCAGCGACAGGGGTGCGGCATGTTTTCATGCTACCGGGCGGCGGCTGCATGCATCTGGTGGATTCGCTGGGTCGCAATAAGCATTTTGAATACATCTGCAATCTGCATGAACAGGCATCGGCGATTGCGGCGGAAGCGTATGCTCAATACAATAATGAGCTTGGCATTGCGCTGGTGACCACCGGTCCGGGAGCAACCAATGCGATTACCGGCGTGGCGGGGGCCTGGATTGATTCGACCCCGCTGCTGGTGCTTTCCGGGCAGGCCAAAACCACTGATTTGATTGGTGACCGCGGCATCCGGCAGATGGGGATTCAGGAAGTAGACATCATCCCGATGGTTGCGCCTGTCACCAAATATGCCTGCCGGGTGATGGAGCCATGCAGAATTAAATATGAACTGCAGAAGGCACTGTATCTGGCGACACATGGCCGCAAAGGGCCGGTGTGGCTGGATTTGCCGCTTGACGTGCAGGGCGCCATGATTGATGACGCCGCACTGCCGGAATTTACGCCGCCGCCGGAAGTTGAAGAGTCAGGAACGCTGGAAAGAGCTGTCGAAAAACTGCTTGATATTGTCGCCGGTTCAAAATGCCCGGCGATACTGGCCGGAAACGGTATCCGGCATGATGCCGCCATCGCAGATTTCCTGACGCTTGCGGAACGGCTTGGAATTCCGGTGATGACCACTTGGAAAGCCGCGGATTTTATGCCGGAAGACCATTCGCTGTTCGTCGGTCGTCCGGGAATAGTGGCGCAGCGTGGCGCCAATTTTGTGCAGCAGACATGTGATTGTCTGCTGATTATGGGAACCAGGTTGGATTTATGCCAGACAGGGTTCAATCATCCTCACTTCGCGCCTGCCGCCAAAAAAATCATGATTGATATTGACCCGGCGGAGATGAAGAAACTGGAAATGCCGTTTGAAATGCAGATAACCGCCAGGCTTGGCAAAGTAATTGCATTGCTGCTCCGGAAAACGGCATCCCGTCAGATGCCGGACTTTTCCGGATGGCTGAATATCTGCAAGGAATGGCAGCGGCGCTATCCGGTAATACTGCCGGAATACTGCCGCAACGCCGCCATTCCGGTCAACACTTATAATCTGATTGAAGCGCTGTCTGAAGCGCTTGACAGCGATACTGTAATTGTCCCGGGCAGTTCCGGCACTTGTGCGGAGATAGCTTTGCAGGCGATGAAATTAAAGCGCGGACAGCGGATGCAGAATACTCCTGGGCTGGGCTCCATGGGGTTCGGCCTGCCAGCATGCATCGGTGCGTGCATCGCTTCCGGGGGCAAAATGACCGTCGGCATTATTGGCGATGGCGGACTCCAGCATAATATTCAGGAGCTTGAAACATTGAAACGGCTTAATTTGCCGATAAAGCTGTTCATCCTTAATAACAACGGCTACGGTTCCATATTCAATATGCAGAAAAACCGTTTTGACGGCAATCTAGTGGCCTGCAATCCCGAAAGCGGACTGACGCTGCCGGATATCTGCAAAGTCGCGCAGGCCTATGGTCTGCAAACCTGCCGGATTGAAAATCAACTGGATTTGAAGCGGCAGGTGCTGGCGGTTTTAAATACCCCCGGCACTGTAATCTGTGACGTTTGTGTAGATACTGGTGTTCCAACCGCGCCGCGCCTCTCGTCCAAAGTGCTGCCGGACGGACAGATGGAGTCTCTGCCGATGGAAGACCTCTGGCCGTTTCTTGAACGTGAAGAGTTTAGCCGGAACATGTCCATAACGAAACAATGAAAATTAATTATTAAAGGGGAGGATTAATGAAGATTTTATTGATTAATGCGCCATATCATTTCCCTGACCCTGCTGTTCATAGATCAGAATTGTTAGGAATAGAATATTTATCGGCGATGCTAAGAGAGTCTGGACATAGCGTTGATATATATGATCCTACTTTTGTAACTCCGGAAAAATTAAGTGATAACTTATATTATTACGGGGTTGCAGATGATGTTTTAATTAATAAAATTAAAAATTGTTCCCCCGATGTTGTAGGGATATCCTGCCATTACTCATTTGCAGCTAAAGAATCTTATAACGTTGCCCATCTCGCTAAAACTGTTAATAAAAATATTATAACCGTTATCGGCGGTTTATTTGTATCGGTCTATAAACAAAAGGCGCTCGTAGAGTGTGCGGATATAGATTATGCTTTAATTGGAGAGTCTGAGTTGTCGCTGATAGATTTATTAAATAACAAGTCTAAAGAAACTGTTGATGGTCTGGTGTATAGGCTTGGTAATGATATCCTGGTTAATACAAAATTAAACTTTATAACTAATTTGGACTCTTTGCCTTTCCCTGACAGGGATAATGTTAATATTACGCAATATATGCATAGCTGTGCGGATAAGAAATTGTATGGACTTGGCTTTAAGCCGACTTTGTCTCTTTTAACAAGTCGTTCCTGCCCGTACCATTGTTCATTTTGCAATATGTGGCTGGTGCATGGTAAAAAATGGCGGGCAAGAACAGTTGATAATGTAATAGCGGAAATTGATCTTATAGTTAATAAATCTTGAATCCGTGAAAGAATTCGTGAAAAAAGTTAATTAAAAACTAGCTAAACCCGTTGATTAGCAGTATATTATGACTATTGCAAAGTTCTAATAAACAACTAACCTAACAGGTGATAATGTACAAAATACAGCAGGGTAA